>CANJEY010000137.1 GCA_947472615.1 Beijerinckiaceae bacterium | reverse complement strand
CTTGGTTCATCTGTCAGATAATAGATTTTCGATGGTTTCTCGCGATTGGCGAGATCGGTGCGGGTCGAGGCGTACCCCAGCTTCTGAAAAACCTGCTGGCCCTCTTTCGACAGCGCGAAATCCATATACAGCATCGCGGCGTTTGGATGCGGGGCCTTGGCGGCAAGCGAAAACGCGCCCACGAAGGCGTTGACGCCCCCAAGCGGCGTCCAGGCAACCTTCGCGCCCTGATCGGCGCTGTTGGCGAAGTGTGAATTGTAGCTCGCCGGCGACATGGCGACTTCGCCCGACACGACGAGATTCGCCACCGCGCGGGCGCTGACCTCGAAAACCCGCATCTTCTGCCCGGCGAGCCTGCGAACGAAATCCTCGTTCTTGTCGCGCAATAGCGCCCCGATCCAGTTAATCATGGTGGACCCGTTCGGAAGCGCCATGCGCCCGGTGAACTTCGGGCTGAGCAGATCGTCCAGCGTCTTCGGCACATCGGCAGCCGGGACCAAATCGGTGTTGTAGCCGAAGCTGATGTAGCTCTCGTAGCCGATCGCCCAATGCTTGCCGGCTTCGATGACTTCCGGCCGGATATGCTCGAATTCCGGCGACCAGTAAGGCAGCAGCAGGCCGCCTTCCTTCATCACGTAGAGGCCGCCGGTGCTCAGATCGATCGAATCGGCGATGTTGATGCCGGCGCGCGTCTCCTCGAAGAACTTTCGGGTCACGTCCGGCACATTGGCCTTGAACGCCATGACACGCACGAACGGATATTTCTTCATGAAGGCTGAATAGACCGGATCGGACTGCGTGCCGGTCGTGTAGATCTGCAACTGGCCTTCCTGTTTGGCGCCAGCCTCCAGCAAGGCCTGGCGGTCGGAGCCCATGTAGGTTGCGACTTCTTCGGGCGTGCGGGCGGCGGCGGCCCCCGCGGCCAGCATTAGAGCCACAAACTTAACAGCAACGCTTTTCCGGACGAATGGACGGAACATGGCTGGCTCCCGGCAGTTTCCTCGCCATCAAGCTAGTCGGCTCAGGGACGGCTATGCAAGCCTGAGCCGAGCAATCACCCGGAACAAAGCACGGCAATTGAAATTGTCGTGATGGGTGGCCTTGGCTTTTATTCTTTTCCGCCCTCTTTCAGCCACGGTCCACCGTTTCTATATGAACGTTCGAGCGGTCGGCATGATGCGATCGTGACGGACCCGCCGGACCGGGGGTCCGCTTGGAGGAGAAAATGGCCGCAGCGCTTCCGGTGCTTTCCGCGGAAAGTGGTTTGTCGCGTTACCTGACTGAAATTCGTCGGTTCCCGATGCTGGAGCCGCAGGAAGAATACATGCTGGCGAAACGCTGGCGCGAACACGGCGATCGCGACGCCGCGCACAGGCTGGTCACCTCGCATCTGCGCCTCGTGGCGAAGATCGCGATGGGTTATCGCGGCTACGGCTTGCCTATCGGCGAAGTCGTGTCCGAAGGCAACGTCGGCCTGATGCAGGCGGTGAAGCGATTCGAGCCCGAGAAGGGCTTCCGGCTCGCCACATACGCCATGTGGTGGATTCGCGCTTCGATACAAGAGTACATCCTGCGCTCGTGGTCGCTCGTGAAGATGGGCACGACCGCGAACCAGAAGCGGCTGTTCTTCAATCTGCGCAAGGCCAAGAGCCAGATCTCGGCGCTCGACGAGGGCGATCTGCGGCCCGAGCAGGTGAAGACGATCGCCACCAAGCTGGGCGTCACCGAGCGGGACGTCATCGACATGAACCGCCGCATGAGCGGCGACGCGTCGCTGAACTCGCCGCTGCGTCAGGACGGCGAAGGCGAATGGCAGGACTGGCTGGTCGACGACAGCACCAGCCAGGAGACCAATCTCGTCCAGCAGGAAGAGACCGACAACCGCCTCGGCGCGTTGCGTTCGGCCCTCACCGTGCTGAACGAGCGCGAGCGCCGCATCTTCGAGGCGCGCCGTCTGGTCGACGACCCGATCACGCTGGAGCAATTGTCGGAGGAATTCGGCATTTCCCGTGAACGCGTCCGGCAAATCGAGGTGCGGGCGTTCGAGAAGGTGCAGGCCGCCGTCAAAGACGGCGTCGCCCGGATCGAGGCCCTGCCCCCGCCGCCGTCGCGTCCGGCTCTGACGGCGCACTGAGGCCCGCCCAATAAAGAAGCCCGCCGGTCGCAGGACCGGCGGGCCTTTTGTTCGTCTCCGGCCTACTGGCCCCAAGCGGTGAACGCGTCGGTCATGATCCGATCGCCGGCCGGGCCTTTTTCGATCGTGATCTTGGCGATATGCCCGTCCGTCAGGCGCATCGGAATATCGATCCAGCCGCGCATCTTCAGCATTTCGACATTGAGGATCAGCATGTTGGGCTCGCGCGTCAGGCCGACGAGGAACATGCCCTGCATGATCTTGGCCTGCACGCCGAACAGCGAATCGACCGACGGACTCACCTCGTTGCGCAATTGTGGCAAATCGATTTCGTCGACTTGCGGCAACGGACTGTCTGCGGCAGGGACGAAGCGGATCGTCATCGTGTGCGACGCAGGCAGGTTCTCGTCCGCGTTGCGCTGAAGGAGCAGCGTCACTTTCATCTTGGCGTCGGGAATGTCGACTTCCGCCCGGACGGCCTGCGTCAATGGCTGGCCCGGTCCGCGGCTGACGTTGTCGAGACGCCAGACGGCGTTGCCCACGAAGGTCTTGAACTTTTGCGGATCGTCGGGAGCGTCGACCAGAATGGCTGCGCGCTGCGCAACTGGAATTCCGGGCTGCTCTGGCGGCGGATTGGCCTGCGCCGTCTGGGGCGGCGGCGAAGTCGCTGGACGGCTCGGCGTCGTCGGCGCCTGACCGGCCCCGATGCGTTCGACGATCTTGTTCGGCTGATCCGGGGTCTGGTCCGCCGCCTGCGGCGGGCGGCTGCGCAGAATATCTTCGGGTTTGTCGCGGAGCTTGTAGGCGAGCGCCGCGACGCCTGCGACAATCACCAGCACCACGATCGCCAGAATCGCATAGCGCAGGCTGCTGCTGCGCTCCTTCTTCGGTTGCGGCGCAGCCGGGCGAACCTGTTCGGGCTTCGCGGCCACGTCCGGCATGTCGATCGGCGGCGGGGCCGCGATGTCTTCGGCCGGCGGCGTCATGTCGATCGGCGCGGGCGCGGCGGCCGGCGACGCGGCCTCGTCGATGACGGGTTCGGGAATCTTGATCGGCGCAGGGATGCGCGGCCCTTTCGGGGCGATCGGCGGCCGGGGCGGGATCGGCGGAATGGCGCGAATAGCAGGACGCTCGCCAGCACCGACTGCGGCTCCCGGCGCGAACGTGGCGGCCGGCCGGATCGACGGACGATCCTTCGGCCTGCTTTCCACCGCCGGGGCTTCGCTCGCCGACGCCGCAATATCCGGCTTGTCGACCATCACGATTGTCGCGGAATCCGCGTCCGGCGGCAGCGACTTTCCGTTCGGAGGAATTTCGATCGGCGGCGGGACGGCGGGCGGTTCGGGGATCGGCGGCAGTTCTGGAGCCGGCGGCGGCGCAGCCGGGATCAGCTCCCGCTCGATCTGCGCGATGGCGTCATCGAGCGCCTGACTTTCCCGGTCAACGTCGGCGTCCGGCACCGGGGGCTGAATCGACCGCAATTGTCCGAGCAAGGCCTTGCGCGCCCGCTCGTAGATGGCGCGCCGCGATTCCGGGGTCGACTGCGGCAGTCCCGCGACCGCCTTGGCGAGCAGTGGGTAATAATCAGCCATGCCGGTTAAGACCACTCCTGATATCGGCCGTCAATATTCGACACGGCTTGGGCGAAATGCCAAGTTCATTTAGTCCTGAAACGGATTGTGGACCAATATTGTGTCGGCGCGTTCCGGGCTGGTGGACAGCAGAGCCACCGGCGCGCCGATCAATTCCTCGATCCAGCGCACGTATTTGATCGCCTGCGCCGGTAGGTCGGCCCATGAGCGAGCGCCCTGCGTGGTGCCGCTCCAGCCTTCGAAATCCTCGTAGATCGGCTGCACACGCGCCTGCGCCGCCTGACTGGCCGGCAGATAATCGATCGTCTCGCCGTCGAGCAGGTAGCCAGTGCAGACCTTGATGGTCTTGAAGCCGTCGAGAATGTCGAGCTTGGTGAGCGCGATGCCGTCGATGCCGGAGGTCCGCACGGTCTGGCGCACCAGAACCGCGTCGAACCAGCCGCAACGCCTCGCCCGGCCGGTCACGGTGCCGAATTCGTGGCCGCGCTCGCCGATCAGCTGGCCGATCTCGTCATGCAGCTCGCTCGGGAACGGCCCGCCGCCGACGCGGGTCGTGTAGGCCTTGGCGATTCCCAGCACATACCCGATGGCGCGAGGGCCGAGGCCTGAGCCGGTGGCGGCGTTCGCCGCGACGGTGTTGGACGAGGTGACGAACGGATAGGTGCCGTGGTCGATGTCGAGCAACGCTCCCTGCGCGCCCTCGAACAGGATGCGTTTGCCGGCGCGGCGATGCTCGTCGAGCAGCAGCCAGGTGCGGTCCATGTAGGGCAGAACCTGATCGGCCACCGCCGCCAGTTCATCGAAGATCGACTGCCGGGAGATTTCCTCCAACTTCAGGCCGCGCCGGATCGCATTGTGGTGCGCCAGCAGCCGGTCGATCTTTTCGCCGAGCGCCGACATGTCGGCGAGGTCCATGACGCGGATCGCCCGGCGTCCGGCCTTGTCCTCGTAAGCGGGGCCGATGCCGCGCTGAGTCGTGCCGATCTTGGTGCCTTCCGCGGCGTTTTCACGCAGCGCGTCAAGCTGGCGGTGCAGCGAGAGAATCAGCGGCGCATTCTCGGCGATGCGCAGATTGTCGCGGCTGACCTCGACGCCCTGCGAGCGGAGCTGCGCAATTTCCTTCACCAGATGGTGCGGATCGACCACGACGCCGTTGCCGATGACCGACAGCTTGCCGGGGCGAACGATGCCGGAGGGCAGCAGCGACAGCTTGAACACCTTGCCGTCGATGACCAGCGTGTGGCCGGCGTTGTGGCCGCCCTGAAAGCGGACCACGACGTCCGCCTCGATCGACAGCCAGTCGACGATCTTGCCCTTGCCCTCATCGCCCCATTGGGCGCCGACGACGACCACGTTCGCCATGATTCCGAACTCTTCCGCCTTGCGCCGTGAGCGACCGCCTCAAACAAAACCCCGGCGCAAGGCCGGGGCTCATTGCGGTCATGGATTACCGAATCACGGCCCCGGAGTAAAGCCGAGCGGGCCGCCTCACTGGGTCAGCGGCGCCGGACCCTTCGGATTCGGGACATTCTGGAACACCACGTCGCGGTCCGCCGGCCATTTCATCCGGTAGGCGAGCCTGATCTCCTTGGCCTCGCCGGCCGCCACCGTATAGGTCCAGCCCATGACGCCGCGCCGGTCGGCCACGATCTTCTCGGTCGGCGTAGTCGTGGCCGGCAATTGCTCGATGACGATGGCGTTGTTCTCCGAAATCGGGATCTGGTCGACGACGTTCACCTTCACGGCGAAATCGTGCAGGTTGCGGACGATTGTCTTGTATTCGCGGATTTCGGTCTTGGTCTGGCCGAACCACGTCGGCTCGTTCTCCTTGCGGCGCACCGGAACGCGCGAAACCCTGATCCGATCGTCCGCCCCGAACGCCAGATCGGCGGAATCGCCGGGCGCGGCGAAGCCCAGCCGTCCGCGGCCGACGAACATGCCGTCGCGATGGATCGAAATGTCGCCGGCCAACAGCGGCGCGTCCTCTTCGTTGACGAAACGCGCCGTCAGATAGGCGGTCTGGTCGAGCGCGGGAACGGTCTTGGCCGTGAGATCGACCTCAAGTGCGCGCGATCCGATTCGGACATTGCGGGTCGAACCGTCGGTTGGCACGTCGACTCGGCCCGGGATGCGGAACGCCGCCTGATAGGCGTTCCCCTGCAGATCGGCCTGCTGCTCCTGCGCCGGCTTCAGGGCTTCCGGCGCGGGAGCGGAGGCCGGCAAGTCCTCGCGAAGACGCTGGTCGGACACCGCGCCGACCTCATTCTTCTGAAAGGTCTGACCGCGCGCCATCGGGCGGGCCGGAACCGGTTCCCAGAACGCGAGGCGTTGCGTGTCCATCTCGGGTGGCTGCACGCCGCGGCGGGCCTGCACGGTCGACACCGACAGCGACACGCCGGTCCAGTCTTCGCCGGTGCGCTGCGTGATGCTGGCGCGGCGCACCAGTTCCAGCGACGGTTTGCGACTCGCCGCGCCGGTGTCGAGCAGAGCGTCATAGATCGGCCGCCAGCCCGCGCCCGCGACTCTGTAGGTCAGGCTGACGCGGCCTTTCAGCGGCGCGCCGGCTTCCAGCTCCACGACGACATCGCGATGCGGGCCGGCATTGGGACGCGGCCGCTGGCGCGCCTGTTCGAGCGTGCGAATCTGTTCGTCGAGATCGCGCAGTGAGGCGCGGGCGAGGCGCAGATCCTCGCCGGTCTGCTTCAACCCCTTGCCGACGGCGTCCCAGGCCGACGACCATTTCTCGATGTCGAGCGGCGCGGCGTCCGGCGACAGCTTTTCCGGGCTGGTCTGGCCAAAGCGCGTAATCATCGCCTTCTTGGCTTCGAGCGCATCGAGCGCCGACTGCACGCCCTCGCGCTCGCCGCGCAGCGCCTTGATCTTCGTCTCGAGTGCATTGTTGACCGGCGCGACAGGCGCGGCCGAAACGCGTGATTCCACGGCCCCGATGCCAAGCTGACCGTTGGCCGCGCCTTCGACCCGCAACGATCCCGGATCGATGGCGTTCGGCAGATCGGCGAACACCAGCGACGTTGCGCCCGCGGGCAGATCGATCTCCGCGATGCGCGTCACCGTCGCCGCATCGGGATAGACCGTCACGGCGTCGATCGATGAAGTCGCCTGCATCTGCGCCGACAAGGCTGGCGCGGCGGCGAGCAAGGCCGCGATCGACGTCGCATATCCCAATCCGGAAATGGATGTGCGCATGACGTTCTCCCTGAACCATTGAAACTGGCCAAGCTTTAAGCTGGAGCAATGCGTTGGAAACGGGGCGCCCATGCGTCCATTCGGCGGCGAATTGCTGTATGGGTCGTTCGCCGGCCGTCGCTGGACTGCCTGGTTAAAATCGAGGATTCGCCGGGGTTCGCATTTGACTTCGATTGTAGGCAACCTCGTCGCGCGGGCGCGCGGCGCAGCATGGCTGATGCTGACGCTCGCCATTCTGTTCTGGGCCGGCAACGTGATCGCCGCGCGCGTCGCGGTCGGGCAGATCTCGCCGGGCGCGATGGTGTGTCTGCGCTGGACGATCGTCAGCCTCGTGCTGCTCGTCATCGCGCGCGACAACATCCGGCAGGATTGGCCGAAACTGTTGCCGCACTGGCGCTCCGTCATCCTGATGGGGATGTTCGGCTACACGATCTACAACGTGCTGTATTACGAGGCAGGCGTTTACACGACGGGCGTGAACCTCTCGATCCTGCAATGCTCGACGCCGGTGTTCGTGTTGCTGGGCGGACGCCTGATCTACGGAACGCCGCTGACGCTGGTGCGCAGCCTCGGATTGACGCTGACCATCATCGGCGGCCTGCTGGTGGCGACGCGCGGCGACCTGACCTACTTCGCGGGATTCGAATTCAATCTCGGCGATCTGTTCATCACCATCGCGTCGGTGTTCTACGGCTTTTACACGCTGGCGCTGCGCAGCCGCCCGCCTGTGTCGGCGCTGGGCTTCTTCTCGGCGATGGCGTTCGTGGCGTTCCTGACGTCATTGCCCGCGCTGGCGATAGAGGTCTGGCTAGGCGCGACGATCTGGCCGACGTTCACGGGCGCGCTGGCGCTGCTCTATGTGGCGATCTTTCCGTCGCTACTTGCGCAATTGCTCTACATGCGCGGCGTCGAACTGATCGGCCCCAATCGGGCGGGCCTGTTCTACAATCTGTTGCCCGTCGTGGGCGCGCTGCTGTCGGTCGTGCTGCTGGGCGAGCCGTTCCGAAGCTATCACGCGATGGCGCTGGCGCTGGTCCTGACCGGCATCTTCCTGTCCGAGCGACTCGGTTCGCGATGACGCCCGACTCGCAACCGACCGGCGGCGCGCCGACGCGCATGTTCCGCAGTCTCGGGGCGAACCTGGGGCTGCTGCTGCTGCTCAACACGTTTTCATGGGGCGGCAATGTCGTGGCGGCGCGGCTCGCGGTCGGCCAGATTTCGCCGATGGCGCTGATCTGCCTGCGCTGGGCGATCGTCAGCCTGCTGTTCAGCCTGATCGGACGCCGCCGCACCCGCACCGATTTCGCCGACCTCTGGCCGCACCGCTGGCGGCTGCTGCTGCTCGGCGGCTTCGGGGTGACGACCCCGAACGCGTTGATGTTCGAATCGGCGCGCTTCACCAGCGGGGTCAATCTGGCGATCATTCAGGGCGTGTCGCCGGTGCTGGTTCTGCTTGGCGGCTGGCTGGCGTTTCGGGCGCGCATCGGGGCGCTGCGGGCGCTGGGCGCCGTCATCACCCTGTCGGGCGTGGCGCTGATCGCGGTGCGGGGCGAGGCGGCGGGCTTCGCATCGCTGTCGTTCAATGTCGGCGATCTGCTGGCGTTTCTGGGGGCTGTCAGCGCAGCGGGCTATGCGCTCGGCCTGCGCAATCCACCGACACTGCCGCCGCTCGCCTTGTTCAATGGCATCGCCATGGCGGCCTTCGTCACATCATTCCCGCTGATGCTGATCGAGGCGGCGGTCGGCGGCGCGATCTGGCCGGGCCTCGAAGGTCTGGCGATCCTGTCCTATGTGGCGATCTTCACGTCGATCGTCGGCCACGTGACCTTCATGCGCATCATCGCGTTGATCGGGCCGGGCCGCGCCTCATTGTTCCAGAATCTCGTGCCGATCGCAGGCGCGTTTCTGTCGGTCTGGCTGCTGGGCGAGGACTTCCACCTCTACCACGCCGCCGCGCTGGCGCTGGTGCTCGGCGGCATCTGGATTTCCGAGCGTCTCGCAAAGCGATAAGCGCGCCGGATTGCTCCGGCGCGCGAGGCTGATCAGCCGCCGATGACGTGGGCGCGCACCGGCACCTGCATCTTGCCGATGATGTCCATCTCGAAGTCCATCACGTCGCCCGGCCCGACGCGGCCGACGCCCGAGCAGGTGCCGGTCATGATGATGTCGCCGGGATGCAGCGTATAGAACTGCGACGCCCACGAAATCTGCTGCTTGATGTACATGATCATGTCGCTGGTGTTCGACTTCTGCCGCGTCTCGCCATTGACCTTCAGCTCGAAGTTCAGGTTTTGAGGGTCCGGCACTTCGTCGAACGTCACCAGCCACGGGCCGAGCACCGAATAGGTGTCGATCGACTTGCGGAAGGAGCGGTCTTCCTTGCCGCGCGTGACCATGTCCATCGCCAGCGCATAGCCGACGATGTAGTCGTAGGCCTTGTCCTGCGGAATGTCGGAGCCGGTCTTGCCGATGATGACGCCGAGTTCGGCCTCGTGGTCGTTGCGGCGGTCGGGGAAGCGGATCGCGACGCCTTCCGACGGGCCGACGAGCGACGAGTTCGACTTCAGGAACAGGCCGTTCTTCAGGATCAGATCAATGCCATCCGGCTCGGCCGGGCGCGGATCGGCGTGAATCGTCTTGTCGGCGCGCATCTCGGCGCGGTGGGCGGCGTAGTTGGTCGGCACGCCGATGATCTTGGAGGGATGCGCCACGGGGCTCTTGAACTTCACCGTCGCCGGGTCGATCGCGGGCGCGGCGTCGGCGAGCTTCTCGAGTTCGGGACGCCATGATTCGAGATTGGCGATGAGCGGGTCTCCGACCGGGAACGGATAACGGATGGCCGGCAGCTTCTCGAGGATCGAGGTGACGTCGTGAATTCCATCCGGCCGGACGATGCCGATACGGTCGTTGTTGAAACGGCAGATGCGCATAAGTGGTTCCTCCCGGATGCGTGACCCGGCGCGGCGGCCGGACGGTGGAGGGAGATTAGCGGCTGGCTCGGCCTTGGGCCAGTGCCGCATGAAAAAGCGCGCCGGATTTCTCCGGCGCGCCATGATGGGTGGCGAGCGAGCGCCCCTCGTGCTTCGAGACGGCGCTTCGCGCCTCCTCAGCATGAGGGCGGTGGGACCCACCAAGGCCTCATCCTGAGGAGCGAGCGAAGCTCGCGTCTCGAAGGACGAGGCCGCCAGATTTACCCGTCAGAACTTCAGCGACTTCGCCTGCTTGACGCCGGGCAGCGACTGGATCTTGTCCAGCACCGTCGGCGGCACGTCTCCGTCGACCTGCACGAGCGCGAT
>CANJEY010000136.1 GCA_947472615.1 Beijerinckiaceae bacterium | reverse complement strand
GCGAGGAACTGGAGCGCCGGCGCGCGGAACTGGAAGCCGCCGGCGGCTTTCCGGTCCCGGAAAGCCAGACGCCCTGGCAGGAGGCCTACCGGGCGTCCGTGGGACCCTTGGCGAGCGGCGGCTGCATGGAATTCGCCACACGATTCGTGGACGTCGCGCGCAAATTCCCCGAGCCGCGCCACTCGCACTGACCTGAACGGCGCGCGCCAAACGGCCGAGCGATCATTCGGCCGGTTTGAGGCCGCGAATATAGGCCGTCATCGCGTCCATGTCGGGGCCGTTCATGGTCTTGTAATACGAGAAGGCCATCAGCCGCACGAGCTGGCCGCCATCCGGGCGTACGCCGTCCTGAATCGCGGATTTCACCTGCGGATCGGTCCAGCGGGCGACGCCGTTGGCATTCGCGGGCGTCAGATTCGCGGATTTGACGATCCCGCCGCCCGGCAGGCCGAACACATTGCCGCCCGCGCCGACGCGCGACATGTCGTTGCGACCCTCGACGAGCGGCGTATGGCAGTCCATGCAATGTCCCAGAGCGGTCGCCAGATAGCGCCCGTAGGCAACCTTGTCGCTCTCGGCAGGATGCGCGACGCTCGTCACATTTGGTCCGTAGGACGGCGGCAGCGGGATCTTGAACTCCGATTTCGCCGACTTCTTCGGAGACGGCTTTACCTGCCGCAGATAGGCCACAATTGCCTTCGCGTCCGCGTCCGACATGTCGCGATAGAAGGCGATCGGCATCGGCGGACCGATGATCGAGCCGTCGGGCCGCTTGCCGTTGCGAATCGCGTCGATGATTTGCGCGTCGGTCCATTTGCCTATGCCGGCGTCAGGATCGGGCGTAATGTTCGACGGCACGGCCGTGAAGATCGGCGCCACGATCGCTTCGCCCCCTGACAATTCCTGCCCCGCGACTGGCTTGCCGTCCGGCCCCTTGGGCGAGTGACAATTGCCGCAGGCGACGACGCCGTTCATCA
The DNA here is from genome assembly GCA_947472615.1 of Beijerinckiaceae bacterium. Taxonomy (GTDB): domain Bacteria; phylum Pseudomonadota; class Alphaproteobacteria; order Rhizobiales; family Beijerinckiaceae; genus Terripilifer. The sequence goes on along the minus strand of CANJEY010000136.1, from coordinate 9,341 downwards.
GATAGGCGCCGCGATCCAGCACCCCATCGGCATGCGCCGAAGAGGCCGCGAACGCCGCCGCCAAAGCTCCCAGAAATCCAAACACGCGTTTCATCTCGCCCTCCCCGGCGCATCCTTCGGATGTCTTGTTCTTGCGCGCCGCCGCCATTAGTGGCGTGCGGTTTCGCACATCGGCGGAGATGAAGCGCCGTCAGGTTCCGCGGTTGAGCCGATAGAACCTGTGCGCGTCGTTGGGGCTCGGCTGCCACCAGTCCATCTTCGCCGAGACGCCGGCGATCGTGCCCATCTGGGCGATGTAGGCGACCGGCCATGTCTCGCGCATGTAGCGCTGCTGTTCGAGGATAAGCGCCTTGCGCTTGTCGGGATTCATCTCCGACTTGATCTGCAGCATCAGCGCGTCGAGCTTCGGATCGGCGTTCTGCGACCAAGTCCCGCCGCTGCGCAGGATTCGGTCGTTCTGCACGTCGGGATCGTTCGCGCTGTCGACCCACGCCATCAGGGTCATGGGGCTCGACTGGTGGCTCCACATGCGCTTGGTGAAGACGCTCCATTCATAAGTTTGCACGCGCGCCCTGATGCCGACTTTCTCAAGTTGGCCCGAGATGGCAAGCGCCAGTTCCTTGTCCTTGGAATAGCGGGCGTCGGGCGAATCGAACACGAAATCGAGGCCGTTCGGATAGCCGGCCTGCGCCAGAAGCTGCTTGGCGCGCGCCGGATCGTACGGCACGGGCTTCGAGTCCGGATCATAACCGAATGTTTTCCGGTTGAGCCAAGCGGCGGGCGCGCCGGTGCCGGCAAAGAGCGCCTTGTTCAGCGCCTCGCGGTCGATCGCGTAATTGATCGCCTCGCGCAACTCGCGCTTGTTGGTTGGATAGGACGCGTCGATCGTGTTGAACCAGAGCATGAAGCTGCGCGAGCTCAACGTCCGCTTGATCTTCTTGTCCTTCGCGCCCTCGACCATCGGAATGAGTTCCGGCGGCACGTCGAACGCGAGGTCGATCTCGCCCGCCACGAGCGCCGAGACGCGCGCCGCCTCCTCCTTGATCGGGCGATAAATGATGGTGCGGATTTTCGGCTTCCCGGCCCACCAGTCGTCGTTCGCAACCAGCGTGACGTGATCGTCGCGCACATATTCGGCGACCTTGTAGGCTCCGGACCCAATGGGCTTCTTGCGATAGCCGTCGAAGCCGACTTCCTTGATGTATTTCGGCGGCACCATCTGGGACAGGGCCATCTGGCCCGGAGCGGTCGGGAAAGGCTCGCGCGTCGTCAGCCGCACGGTGTAATCATCGACGATCTCGACGTTCTTCACCCACGTATGATTGCTCTTGGCGGGCGACTGGAAGTTCGGATCGTTCATCGTATCGTAGTAGAATTTCACCACGCTGGCGTTGAACGGTTCGCCATTCTGGAAGCGGACGTTTTTTCGGAGCTTCAACTCCCACGTCAGCGGATCGAGGTTCGTCCAACTCGTGGCGAGCCAGGGCGACGCCGCGCCGGAGAGATCGAAACGCGTCAGCGAATCGGTGATGTGATCCATCAGCATCCGGTCGGGCACAATGGCCACGACATCGAGACCGTTGAGGCCGACGACGTCGACGCCGCCGGCGATGACCACGCGATCCTGCACGTCGCCGATTGTCGTGATCGGCTCCTGCGCGCGGGCGGAGTCGAACGCCAGGGACGCAAACGCCAGAGCGAGCGCAACGGGCTGAAGCCACTTCGATTTCATCTGATCACTCCCACGATGTTTCGTGACCAGACCAGCATTGCCCGAAACGCTTTTCAAGGCAAATGAAGCCGTTCGCCAATGCCGCCGTGGACTGCCCCGTTGCTGTCCGGCTTGCTCAATAATGTCGCCTGAGAGATGATGAACGCGGCACATCGCATCCGCGACTCGAAACGACGGCTGCGCAGATCCACATCTGACGCGGTGGACAAAAGCCATCGCGTTCCTGAATTAGACGCTAGGCTGACAGCCCGCCGGGCGAAGCCGACTACGACGGCAGTTCGACGCCTTCGTAGATCCAGTCGAGACAGCGATAGACGTCTTCGTCCGTCCGCCGCGCGCAGGCGGCGTTGCGAACATCGCGCGCGATGCCGCCCAGATGATAGAAGTCCCACAACGTCCGCGATTCCAGAATGACGCGCGCCGTGCGCAAGACACGCTCCTGCTCGTAGCGCTTGAACGCCGCCAGAAAATCATCGTCCGCCAGCGCGATGCAACGCCCCAGCACCACTGCGTCCTCAAACGCCATGCAGGCGCCCTGCGCGTAGGATTGCAGTGTCGGATGGGCAGCGTCGCCGAGCAGCGCTACGCGGCCATCGCTCCAGTTGCGGATCGGATCGCGATCGGCGATCACCCAGCGGCGTTCGAGGTTCATCATGCGGAGCATGTCGAGCATCGTTGGATGCGCATCCGCATAGGTTCGCATCAGGATTGACCGATAGGTCTCCTCGTCGGCGCGTTCATGCAGATTGTCCGTGCGGAACACCGCCACGATGTTGAACAACGACTTGTTGCGCAGCGGGTATTGCACGATGTGAAATCCCGGCCCGCCCCAGAGAATCACCTCGTCGCGCCGCACATGCGCCGGAACACGTTCCATCGGCACGATAGTGCGATGCGCCACATAACCGATCGGAACCGGCGGCTGCTCGCCGACGAAGCTCGCGCGAACTTTCGAACCCAGACCATCGGCCCCGATAAGCGCCGCGCCCTCGAACGTTCGGCCGTCCGCGGCGATCATCCGCACGAGATCCGCAGTCTGCTCGTAAGTAGCAAATTCGGTCGACGTGAGGATCGTCAGGTTTTCATGTTTGCGGCAGGCGTCGATCAAGCATTGATGGAGGTCGGCGCGATGGATCGCCACGTATGGATCGCGATAGCGCCCGACAAACGCCGCGCCCGTATGCACGCGCGTCACCTGCGACCCATCGAGCGCATCAAGCATCAGGACGTTTGGCGGGAAATGACAGTGCGCGAGAACCTCCGCCTCGACGCCCAGTTCGCGGAACATCGGGAACACGTTCGGCCCGAGCTGAATGCCGTAGCCGATGGCGCCGAGTTCGGACGCGGCTTCGACCAGCAGCACGGAGCGTCCGCGGCGCGCGAGCGCCAGAGCCAGCGCGGCTCCACCGAGGCCCGCGCCCGCGATGATGATCGGCCTCTCTGCCCGCATCTGCGCCCCCTAGCCGCCCAGCATATCGCGCACATGGCGGCCGATGCCGAGCGACGCCGTGAGGCCCGGCGATTCGATGCCGAACAGATGCACGAGACCGACTACGCCATGATCGGCCGGACCCTGAATGATGAAATCTCGCGACGGTTCGCCGGGGCCTGAAATCGAGGGCCGGATGCCCGCATAGGCTGGCTGCAAGGCGCCGTCCGGCAGACCGGGCCAGAACGACCGCACGGACGGATAGAAACGCTCGGCGCGCGCCGGATCGACCGTGTAGTCGACCCCGTCGATCCATTGCGCGTCCGGCCCGAACCGCACCTGCCCGGCCATGTCGATCACCGCGTGAATATCGAGGCCGCCCGATCCGTGGATCGGATACACGAGCCGGCTGAACGGCGGCTTGCCGCCGACGCTGAAGTAGACGCCGCGCCGATAATAATTTCGTGGTGCGTGGCGCTCGTCATAGCCGCTCGTGCGCCGCGCCAGTTCCGGGGCGCCGTGGCCGGCGGCGTTGATCAATGTCTTGCACAACAAATCCATCGGCTCCGCGCCGCCCGTGCGCAACCGAACGCCGTTGGCGACGACGCTGGCGGACACGACGGGCGTACGCAGCGCAACGGCGCCGCCATGGGATTCGAGTTCGACCTGATAGGCGAGCATCAACGCGTGGCTGTCGACGATGCCGGACGACGGCGACAGATAGGCGGCCTTGCACGACAGATTGGGTTCGAGGTCGCGCGCTTCAACGAGATCGAGCCATCGGACGTCATCGACTCCGGCCGCGCGCGCATATTCCATGTGCTGACGCAGACGCGGCGCTTCCTCGTCTGTTCGGGCCACGACCAGCTTGCCGAGGCGGCGATGCGGCACCGCATGGTCTTTGCAATATGCGTACAGCAGTTCGCGGGCCTGCGGGAAAAGCGCCTGCCTTATGCTGCCCGCCTTGTAGTGCAGGCCGGCGTGGATCACCTCGCTGTTGCGTGACGACGTATGTTCGCCGATGCGGGTTTCCTGTTCGAGAACCAGCACCTCGCGTCCCGCAGCCGCCATCGTACGGGCGATCGCCAGCCCGACGGCGCCGGCGCCGACCACGACGCAATCGGCCTTTTCCATAATGTCTCCCCGATCCCAAAACCTAGAGGCCAGACGTGCTTCGCCCTGTCAATCCAGAGCGCCGCTGTCGCCCCCAGGGGGCGTGACAAGGCGTGGAATTTGCTTACCGTTGCGGGACGTGCATTGCTGTGGAGTGCTGCGCCGATCGTGATCGTCGCCGCCGTGGGGGTGCCCGTGACCTGGAAGCGCTTCTCGTATTACGGCGACATGTTCGCCTGCCCGTTGGCGTTCGCCGCCGTCGCGGGCGTTTCGATTGAAGACAACGCCAGTCTGGTTGCGTGGACTGCCGGATTGTGCGCTGGCCTCGCGATCTGGCCGCTGATCGAATATTCGTTCCACCGCTGGATTTACCACGCCTGCCCGGTGATGCGCGATTTCCACGCCGAACATCACGAACGGCCTTCCGCGCTGCTGGGAGCGCCCGTGATGGCGATAGAATTGTTGATGCTGGTGGTGATTCTCGCGCCTCTGGCGGCGCATCATCTTGGCGCAGCCGGCGGTCTGACCTGTGGCATTCTCGCCGGCTATGAATTCTACATGATCGTGCATCACGCGGGCCATCACTGGAAGCCGCAGCCGGGCTCCTACCTGTACCAGGCGCGGTTGCGGCACGCCGCGCACCATTATTCAGGCAAGGCCGTCAATTTCGGCGTGACGACGTCATTCTGGGACCGGGTGTTCCAGACCAACAGCGAACCGCGCGGCCGTTTTACGGTGAGCAGCGACCCTATTTCGTCAGCGCGATAGTCTTTTCGATGATCGCCTTCGGGGTCGCCATCATCTTGGCGACGGTCTGCTGCAATTCCTCGCCCGTACGCAGCGTGACGTGGAAGCCCAGCTTGTGCGCCTCGGCGATGAATTCAGGGTCGGCGGTCATCGCGTCGAAGCCGCGGCGCAGCGCCGTCACGCGCTCGGCCGGAACGCCGGGCGCGGCAATCAACGGGCGGCCCAGTTCGAGATTGGAATCGTAGAGTTCGATGATCTCGCGCTGTTCTTCGGTCTTTGTGTATTCGTAGATGGTCGGAATCTTGGTTCCCGGAATGGGCTCGCGCTCCATCGAGAACAGCACCTTCAGTTTGCCGGCGTCGATCCAGCCCGGACGCGTCGAATTCAGGCCGGCGTACGTCTGGCAGATGCCCTGCACCTCTCCGCGTTCCATCGCCATCAGGATGTTCTGCGAAGTGTTGTAGCCTTCTACCAGCTTGAACTTCATGCCGAGCAATTTGTTGAGCAGGACAGGCGTGTTGCTGATCGACGAGCCCGAACCGCCGCCGCCAACGATCAGTTCCTTCTCGAACAGATCGGCGGCCTTCTGCACGGGCGCGCCTTCGAGGGCGGCGCAGACGCGGTTGGTGTTCTCGGGACTGCCGATCCAGTTCAGCTTGTTCGGATCGAACGAGATGTTCTTCTCGCCCATCAACAACTGAAACGGCAGGTTCCGCTCGGTGGTGCCGACGACGGTTCCGTCCTTCTCGGCGATGTTGGCGATGTAATTCGTAGCCACGATCTGCCCTGCTCCGGGCATGTTGGTGACCACGAAGCCCGGCCGTCCGGGAATGAACCGACCCCAGTGCCGGGTCGCGAGACGCATCCACACGTCGTAATCGCTGCCAGCGTCTAGCCCGACGATCGCGCGGATCTGCTTGCCACGATAGAAATCCTCGACCGGATCGGCGCGGCCGGCTCCGGCGGCGCACATCGCCAGCGTCATCGACGCCGCAAACGCAAAACGAGACCCAAGCCGCTTCATCGCATCCTCCCTGTTAGCGCAAACGTGTCAGCTTTTGCCGGCGCCCGCAATACGCCGCCAGTCAATCGGGCTCGCGCGACAGCGCGTCGGTGACCTGTTCGAGCATCGTCAGCAGGCGACGCAACTCCGGCGGCCCGAGACCGACGGTCGCCTTGGAGTTGGTGGCCGCCGCGAAGCCGATCAGATCGCGCATCAGGACACCGCCGGCAGGCGTCAGTGACAGATTGGTCTTGCGCCGGTCCGCATCGTCATCGACGCCTCGAATGAGCTTGCGGCGTTTCAGCGCCTCGAGCGCGGCGGTCGTCGAGGCCTTCTGGATGCCAGCCTTCTTGGACAGCTCGACCGCCGTGAGCGTGCCAGACTGCGACAGGAACCAGAGCATCACCCATTGCGCATAGGTGATTCCATGCGCCGCCAGCCTCGCCTGAAAATCGCGGGTGAAGGCCCGGTAGGCCTCGCGGAGGTAGAACCCCAACCCGGCCGCGGCCGGTATGATGATCGGCCCGTCTGCAGGCGCGGGCGTTCGTTGCTTCTTGGGCGGCATGGCGGCGAATGTGGCGCGGCTTCGGCTTCGCCGCAACCCCGGCGGGCGATTGACGATTTGGTATGGACCCCATACTATTCGATCAATTCGCCTAATCCGGCTATACGCATGCGCGCGGACCGGACGGCGTGGAAGGCCGCACAAGCGGCGGCGTCATGGGAGGAGCGAATGTCGGGCGCGACTGCGGACCCCTCGCTGGAAGACCTCGAGAAGCGTCTCGCCGGCCTCAGCCTGCGCGGACAATGGATGGCCGACGCCAACCGGCCGCAGAACATCCGCAAGGGCGCGAACGGCGCTGTTCACATCGAGCCTGTGCCGGCCGGCCGCGCGCATGTTTGGCGCTGGAGCGATATCGCCCCGATCCTGCAATACGCCTGCGAGGCGATGCCCGAGAGCTATACGGCGCGGCGCGCGCTGATCCTGCACAATCCCGGCCTGCCGCGCGGCACCACCCACACGATGCTGTCGAGCATCCAGATCGTGAAACCCGGCGAAATCGCCTGGGCGCATCGCCATACGATCAACGCGCTGCGCTTCTCTATTCAGGGCGGGCCGAAAACATACACGATCGTCGAAGGCCGCAAGCTGTCGATGGAGCCCTACGACCTGTTGCTGACGCCGGGCTGGACGTGGCACGATCACCACAATGAAAGCGATCAAGATGCCATCTGGATGGACGGCCTCGACGTGCCGTTTACGCTAGCGTTGAACCAGAATTTCTACGACGAGCTGGGCGAGATCGCCCAGAAGCCCGGCCCGGCCGATTCGCTCGCGCCTCTGATGTTCCGCCCCGGTCCCTGCCAGCAGGCCTCGGAGATGCGGCCCTATCGGTATCCGTGGGCCGACACGCTCCGCACGATCGAGGCGCGCGAGGGCGAGCCCGTCGATCCCCTGAATGGTCGCCTGATCGAATTCATCAATCCGCGCACCGGCGGCAGCGTGCTGCCGACTTTGCGATGCCGTGTGCAGATTCTGCCGCCGGGCTTCGAAGGACGCCTGCAACGCCATACGTCGAGCACCATGGCCTTCGTGATCTCGGGCGAAGGCTCCGTGCGGTTCGATGCAGGCGAGATTGCATTCGGCAAACACGACAGCTTCGCGCTGCCGAACTGGACGCAGCATCGTTTTGTCAATGCGTCGAAGCGCGAGCCCGTCATCCTGTTCACGATGGACGATTCGCCCATTCTCTCGGCGTTCGGCTATTACCGGCTCGAATCCGAGGACAGCGCCGCCGCATCGCAATCCGCCACGGGCGCCATCCGGCCGGCCGCCGAATGATCCCAATCCGCATCGCATCGCGAGGAAACCCATGACCGACTATCTGATCGGAGCCGTCGACGACATTCCAGAAGGCAAGGGCCGCGCCTTTCAGGCCGGACGCCGCACGGTGGCCGTGTTCAAATCGAAGGGCAAATTCTACGCAATGGCAAACCGTTGCGCGCATCGCGGCGCGTCGATGTGCGACGGCGAACTCAGCGACGACGGCACGGTGGTGCGCTGCCCGTGGCACAATTGGCCTTTCGATCTGACGACGGGCGAACATCGCCTCGACCACAACGAGAAGCAGCGCACCTATCCGGTGCGGGTGGAAGGCGACAAGATCATTCTTTCGGCCTGATTGAGGGAGGCACGCATGAACGAGGCGCTTCACGGCGGCAACTTCGATTTCGAGAAGGCCGCGTCGGTTCAACCCGATCCGATCAATCCCAAGCTGCGGACGATGGAGGTGATCGACACCGACTTCCATTTCACGCCCGCGTGGCCGATCATCCGCGACTATCTGGCCGAGCCGTTCAAGAGCCGGATTTTCCACTATCCGGCGACCGGCCTCGAATACAATCCCGAACCCGCCAACGAGAAGCCGGGCGTCGGACAGGACACGCACGGCATCGCCCAGACAGGCGCGGACGTGCTGAAGGTGCTGGATCAGTTCGCAGTCGATACGGTGATCCTGAACCCCGGTTACAACAGGCCGCAAAGCATCTTCAACGAACCGGTGCTGGCGGCGATTTCGAGCGCGCACAACGATTACCTGATCGACAAGGTGTTTCCGGTTAGCGACCGCATTCGCGCCAACATCATGGTCTGTCACCGCGATCCGCACATGGCGGCGGCGGAAATTCGCCGCGTCGGACATCATAAGCAGTTCGCTGGCGTCTATACCGAATTCAGCGCGCTCTACGAGCAGCTCGGTAATGCGAAATTCGATCCGATCTTCGACGCCATGCAGCCGCATGGTCTGGTGTTGACCGCGCACAGCGGCGGCTTCTTCCCGCATTTCTCGCCGCTGTGGAACGGCGCGCGCACCTGGATCGAGCTGTTCGGCAACGCCCCTGCCGGCAATTGCATGGCGCATCTGGCGGCCATGATCGTGCAGGGCCTGTTCGACAAATATCCCGAACAGAAAATCCTGTTTCAGGAGGGCGGAGTCTGGTGGCTGCCCGACTTCATGCTGCGCATGGACGACTTCTATCTCGGCTCGGGCGGCGACATTGCGCTGGTTGAGCGCAAGCTGGCGTCGGGCGCGCGCTACCTCGACAAGGTGCCGAGCGAATACATCCTGTCCAACGTGCGCTTCTCGACGCAGCCGATCACCATTCCGAAGAACCAGAAGCACTTCGGCTGGCTGCTCGAACTCTGCCACGCCAAGGATCTGTTCTGCTATTCGTCCGACTGGCCACACCAGACTCTCGATCCCGCCAACTGGGTGGTCGAGAATCCGGCGTCCATCGACGAGGACATGCAGAAGGCG
>CANJEY010000135.1 GCA_947472615.1 Beijerinckiaceae bacterium | reverse complement strand
CGACCCGATCGGCAGACGCCGCGACAGATAGGTCGAGGCTACGCCGAGACGCTGGCGCCCAGCGAGTTCGTAAGCCACCTGATCGACCGTCAGCGAAACCCGGCCCGGACGCGCGCGCAGCGACGACGAAATCGAGTAAAGACGCGGCTGCAGAGGCTCGAGACTTTCGATGAACGCTTCAGGATCGGGTCGCACGCCCGGGAATTTTTCGAGCGCCGCGAGCACATCGAGCGTAGCCGCGTCGCCGTGTGGGTCCTCGCCTTTCGCCAGCGCCTTTGCGATCAGTCGGCGTTCGCCGCCGGTCAGATACGAAATGAAGTCGAACAGCGCATCCGGCGCGAGGCCGAGCGACATGTCCTCGATCAGCGCATCGCGCAGGCTCTTGCCGGCGATCGGAAAGTCCGGCGGCGCGCCAATCGCGGCAATCACCCGATCGACGAGATCGCAATCATTCCGAGCGAACACACCGAAGCTGTCGCCCGGCGCATAGTCGAGCCCGCAGTCGGAGAGATCGAATTCGACGTGATAGGTTTCCTTTTCGGACCCATCGCGATTCAACCGCGCCCGGGAAAGGAATTTCGCCTCAACCGGACGCGCGCGCGAACGGCCGGGGCGATCGTCGGCAAGCGCCGCCTTGTCGGCGGCTTTCGCCTCCGCCTTGGCCTGCGCCTCGTCAGGATCGGTCGCGCCGCCTCCCATCTCTTCGATGAGCGTCTTCAGCATGCGCGCTGTTTCCTTGCCGCCCGGAGCACAAAGATTCAGCCGCTCTTCGGCATGCTGCGCAATGGCGTTGGCGTAATCTTCACAATTGTAGCCACACTGGCCGCAATCCTGCTGCGCCATCGCGGCCATCATTCGACGCCGCAATGGCCGATCCGACGCGAGCGTCATTCGTTCCTGAATCGGCAGGGTCTGGTCGTGCCACGGCGCATCGTCGTCATCGCCCGCAGCGCCTTGCGCCAGACGCGCACTGTCGGCGACGCTAAGCGGCGTGACGTTGGCGTCGCCGTGCGAAAAGATGCCGGCGAAGAATCCATTCAGCCAGGCGCGCTGCTCGGAACTGAACGGCGCGCTCTCCGGAATCACCGGAATCAGGGACGGCGGGCGAGTGGGAGCATTCACGTTTCGCACTCCTCGACCAGCCGGCAGAGTTCCGCCGCGTCGCGGCCCGACACGAAAGCGTTAAAGCTCTGCGTCGCATCCACGCGATGCGCCAGATACGTTCGCAACAGCGCTTCGATCCGCACTGGCGCATCTTCGGATTTTACATCGCGCCAGAGATCGCGGCCGATTGCGGCCTGCGCCCCGAAGCCGCCGCCGACGACGACGTGATAGCCCTCAGCCGTATCGCCATCTTTATTCAACGGCACGCGCGCCCCGATCAAACCGATGTCGCCGATGTAGTGTTGCGCGCAGGAATGGTGACAACCGGTCAAATGAATGTTGATCGGCGCATCAAGTTCGAGCCGCACATCGCACCAGTCAGCGATCGCCTGCGCATCGCGCTTGGTGTCGGACGCTGCGAAGCGGCAACCGCTCGACCCCGTGCAGGCCACAAGTCCCGCACGCACAGCCGACGCTTCAACGCGGAGACCGGCGTCAACAATACGCTGCTTCGCCGCTTCGATCCTGTTCGCCGGAATGCCGGAAATGAGAAGATTCTGCCAAACGCTCAGTCGTATGTCGCCGTCGCCACATTCGCGCGCTACGCTGGCGATGGTCTGCATCTGCTCGGCCGTGATCTTCCCAACCGGCAGCACGACGCCAATGTAGGAGAGCCCCGCTTGCTTTTGTGCGTGCACGCCAATATGGGCGCGCCGATCCTGCACAGGACGCGGCGCGACGAAGTCGGCGTCCACGCGATCAAGCTTGCGCCCGAGCTTGTCCTCCACAGCCAGAAGAAATTTCTCGAACCCCCACGCGTCCAGCAGATATTTCAGCCGCGCCTTGTTGCGGTTGGTTCGATCGCCATGAGCGATGAACACGCGCACGATCGCATCCGCCAACATCGTCGCTTCTTGCGGCCGCACCACGACGCCCGTGTCGCGCGCCAGATCGCGATGTCCCGTGATGCCGCCAAGCGTCAGTCGAAACCACACGCCGGGCTCGACGCCCCCGCCCGCTCGCACCTCCACCGCCTGAAATCCGATGTCGTTCGTCTCCTCCAGAGTCGGGATCGATCCGCCACCGTCGAACGCAACATTGAATTTGCGCGGCAGGCCGAACAGCGAACGGTCGTTGAGAATGTGGAAGTGCCAATCGCGAGCAAACGGCCGCGTGTCGAGCAATTCGTGGACGCCGATCCCTGCCGTGGCGTCGCCGGTAACGTTACGAATATTGTCCGCGCCGGCCCCGCGCGACGTGAGCCCGAGGTCCTGAACAGCTTCCACCAAATGAACAGCGTCTTTCGCGGCGATGTCGCGAATCTGCAGATTGGCGCGCGTCGTCACATGCGCATAACCGCCGCCGAGACGCTCGGCGATATGGGCGGCGCCTGCAAACTGCCAGTGCGTCAGCACCCCGTTGGGGATGCGCAGGCGGCACATGTAACTGTCCTGCGCGGGCGCGACATAGAAGAGCCCATAATAGCGCCAGCGAAAATTGTCCTGAGGCTTTGGAAACTCGTCATTGCGCGCCTGTTCCTTCAGCCGCCGATAGGCGTCGAACGGATGTTCCTCGCGCTTCCACTTTTCCTGGTCGACGAGCTTGCCGCCCGCCGCAACTGTCTCGTTCTGCGCTCGAATGTGTTCGGCGTCGGGGCCGGACGGCGTGGCGTCTGCGCCGTCGCGCGCCTGACGCAGGGCGGCCGCGCCAGACATGAAACCTTCGAGAAATCGCTTCTGATCGACAGAGAAGTCGCCACTCATCATAGCCTCACGCAGCCAGCCGCATCGACAGCGCGCGTCCGAACGCCAGACTGTCGCGCAGCGCGCCCAGCGGCGCGCTGGTGCGGATCATGTCGAGATACCAGAGCGCGTCGGCCGTATCGCCGATCAGCACAGCGCCGAGCAGGCAATCGTTCTCGACCACGAGCTTCTTGTAAACGCCGCTGGACGCGTCTTCGTAGACGATGCGATCGCGGCCCTCGTCATTGAAGTCGCCTGCCGAGAAGACGCTGACGCCAGACACCTTCAGATTGGTCGCAAGCATCGAACCCGCGTAGAGCGCGCTACGGTCGCCCGCCAGTCGCCGCGCCAAGACGGCGGCCTGATCGTAAGCGGGTTCGACGAGCCCGTAGCAGACGCCGCGATGTTCGGCGCATTCGCCAAGCGCAAAGATACTGGCGTCATCCGACGCAAGTCCGTCGTCGACCACGACGCCACGATTGACCTTGAGGCCCGCAGACCCCGCAAGAGCATGATTTGGCCTGATGCCGACGGCGCAGACCACGAGATCGGATTCGATCCGCCGTCCGTCCTTGAGCGCCAGCGCTTGCGCGCGATCATCGCACTCAACGCAGGCAGTGTCGGCGTTGAGCAGAACCTTCACGCCCTTTCGCTCGATGGCGGCCTTCAGCAGCGCGGCCGCACGCGCATCGAGCTGGCGCTCCATCAGGCGATCCATGAGATGCACCAGCGTGACGCAGCGGCCGGTGCGAGCCAGTCCGTAAGCCGCCTCGATGCCGAGCAGCCCGCCCCCAATCACCGTAACGCGGGCGGCCGGCGCGACGCGCGTGCGCATGAACTCCACATCCGCCACATCGCGGAACGTGATGACGCCGGGCAGCGACATGCCGGGGCTCGGCAGTCGAATCGCTTGCGAGCCCGTCGCCAGAACAAGTTTCGAGAACGGAAGTTCGACGCCATTCGCGAGCATGACACATTTGCGGCTGCGGCCGATCGCCGCCACAGCCGCGCCGTTGATTCGTGTGACGCCGTTGCGCGCCCAGAAACCGTGTGGCGCGAGATCGAGCGCATCGTCTTCGATCTCGCCCGCGAGCAGCGACGACAACAGCACGCGGTTGTACGGCGCGCGCGGCTCGTCGCCGACGACCACGATGCTGTAGCGACCCAGCGCTCGCGTCGTCAGCTCCTTGACGAGACGCGTCGCGGCCATCCCGGCGCCGACGATGACGAGTGGTTCGCCCATCTGCGCGCCTCAGGCCGCCTCGACGAAGCGATGACGCTCGTAGAGGAATTTGAGTACGGACTCGCGGCTCTTCGCATAGTCGGGATGCGTGACCAATTCGAGACGATTGCGCGGGCGCGTGAGCGGCACGCTCAGCACTTCACCGATGCGCGCAGAAGGCCCGTTGGTCATCATCACGATCCGATCAGACAGCAGCACAGCTTCATCGACATCGTGCGTGATCATGATGACGGTGTTGCCGAGCGCGGCATGGATCTGCATCACGCTGTCCTGAAGATGCGCCCGTGTGAGGGCATCGAGCGCCCCGAACGGTTCATCAAGCAACAGAACTTTCGGTTCCATCGCCAGCGCGCGCGATACCTACGCGCTGTTTCATGCCGCCGGAGATTTCGCCGGGCCGCTTGTCCTTCGCGTGTCCCATCTGCACAAGTTCGAGATTGTGCATGGTCCAGCTGTGGCGCTCGGCTTTCGATTTGACGCCGCCGAACACCTTGTCGACCGCCAGCCGGACGTTGTCATAAACGCTGAGCCACGGCAGCAGGCTATGATTCTGAAAAACAACTGCGCGGTCGGGACCGGGCGAATTGACTTCCTTGTCTTCCAGCAGGATGCCGCCGGTCGTCACCGGCGTCAGACCGGCGACGATGTTGAGCAAGGTCGACTTTCCGCATCCGGAATGGCCGATGATCGAGACATATTCGCCACGATCGATTTCGAGCGAAATGTCCTTCAGCACTTCCGTCGTCATCGCGCCGCGCGTGAACGTCTTGGTGACCTGGTCGATCTTGAGATAGGGACGAGCCATTGTGATCTCCTCAGTTCGCCGCGACGCCGCGGGTCGCGATGCGGCCGATCAGCGAAACGATCTTGTCGAGCACGAAGCCGACGATGCCGATGTAGACCAGCGCCACGACGATGTCGGGCAGGCGCGAGGAATTCCATGCATCCCAGATGAAGAACCCGATGCCGACGCCGCCGGTGAGCATTTCGGCGGCCACGATGGCGAGCCATGACAGGCCGATGCCGATGCGAAGGCCGGTGAAGATGTAAGGCGCGGCGGCCGGGATCATCACCTTGATGAAGAATTCGAACGCATTGAGGCGCAACACCAGCGCGACGTTGCGATAGTCCTGCGGAATGTTACGGATGCCGACCGCCGTGTTGATGATGATCGGCCAGATGCTGGTGATGAAGATCACGAAGATCGCCGATGGCTGGCTGTCGCGAAACGCCGCCAGCGCAATCGGCAGCCACGCGAGCGGCGGCACCGTGCGCAACACCTGAAAGATCGGATCGAGGCCGCGCATCGCCCAGATCGACTGGCCGATCAGCGTGCCGAGCATGACGCCCACCACAGCCGCGAGGCCGAAGCCGATCAGCACGCGCTGCAAAGAGACCAGCACGCGCCAGCCGAGGCCGATGTCCTGCGAACCATAGTTGAAGAACGGCTGCAGGATGAGATCCTTCGCCTCGGTCCAGACAACGGACGGCGCCGGCAGAGTCGCGCCCGGTTTTGCGCAGAGTATCTGCCAGATCATCAGCAGCAGGCCGAGCGTCACCAGCGGCGGAATGACCGCCGTGGCGACCTTTGTCAGCAACGCCCCGACATCGGGACGCCTCGATTTGGGGGGCGTAAACGCCAGAACCTTCGCGGCCTTCCGGTTGAGCGGAACGACCGACGAATTCGCCGGATCCAGGCCGATATCCTTGCGGGCCGCGATGGTCATGTCAGAAACTCCGTGAACAGGCTGCGCTTACGCGATGCGCTTGATGGCGAGGCTCTGCAGATAGGCCGACGGATTGGCCGGATCGAATACCTTGCCGTCGAAGAAGGTCTCGGGTCCGCGCGAGGCCGTCGCCGGAATATCGGCGGCCGCCACGCCGAGAGACTTGGCGGCGTCGCGCCACAGGTCCTCGCGGTTCACCTTCTTAACGAGCCCCATGATGTCGGTCGTCGGCTCGAATTTGCCCCAGCGAATATCTTCCGCGATGAACCACGCGTCATGGCTCTGGAACGGATAGGAGGCGTGATCGCGCCAGAACTTCATGTAGAGATCGGTGCCCTTCACATTGCGGCCATTGCCGTAATTGATGTCGCCCTTGAGGCGGCCAAGCACGTCGGCCGGCGGCGTGTTGAACCACTGGCGGCGGCCCAGAATGGCCGACATTTCATCCTTGTTTTCGAACTTGTCGGCCCATTGCTGCGCCTCCATCGTGGCCATCAGCAGGGCCTTCGCGGCGCGCGGATATTTGTCGACCCATTCGGAGCGCATGCCGAGCGCTTTCTCCGGATGCTTCTTCCAGATTTCGCCCGTCGTGCAGGCGGTGAAGCCGATGTCCTGATTGACGAGCTGCTCGTTCCACGGCTCGCCGACGCAGAACGCGTCCATGTTGCCGACCTTCATGTTCGCCACCATCTGCGGCGGCGGCACCACGATCGTCGACACGTCCTTATCGGGGTCGATGCCGCCGGCGGCAAGCCAGTAGCGAATCCAAAGGTCGTGCGTTCCGCCCGGGAACGTCATGGCGACCTTGATTTCCTTGCCCTCGGCTTTCTTCTTTTCGAAGATCGACTTCAGCGGTGAGGAATCGAGGCCGACCTTGCTGCCCTTGTATTCATTCGCGACCGAAATCGCCTGACTGTCGAGGTTGAGGCGCGCCAGCAGATACATCGGCGTCGGCACGTTGTTCTGCGTCACCTTGCCGGTGGAGATCAGGTAGGGCATCGGCGTCAGGATGTGCGCGCCGTCGATGCCGTTCTTGTCGCCACCGAGAACGAGATTGTCGCGCGTCGCGGCCCAGGAGGCCTGCTTCGAGACGTCGGCGTCCTTGAGGCCGTGCTTGTCGAAGAATCCCTTTTCCTTGGCGATGATCAGCGCGGCGGCGTCGGTCAGGGCGATGTAGCCGAGGACGACCTTGCTGACTTCAGGACCCGCAGCCTGCGCGAAAGCGCCGCTTGGGAAAGCGCCCTGCACGGCGGTCATAAGCGCGCTTGTGCTCGCCAGTCCGGCGCTGGCCTTCAGGAATGAACGACGATCGAGACCAGTCTTGCCGGGAGTCCTGTTCCGCATAAGTCACCTCCAGAAATGAAAACGCCGCCTGGAGACAGGTCACTCGGGTGACCCGGCTCGTCAGCGGCGTTGCTGAGCTCGAAACCCGGCGCTGGGTTTCGCGACGACCAACATCGGCCGCCTGTTCATTTCAATGGAAGCAACCGCCGTGTCATGACGCAGACTCCAGATATAATTCTGCTTTTACGAGACTTTTGATGCGGTGAGACCGAGCATCGCCCCTGAGACGCCGCTCAAAGGTCGCCCATCACGCCGCCTTTTTGTGCATCGCAGCGAAATCAGATCGGCGGCGCCGAACGCCGGATGAAATCTCGCACATGCGCGGCGTCGAAGAACGGACCCGCAAAAGACTGCGGCTGGCGCTCTAGGCCGCGCGGCGACGCCCCGGAGACGAACACATCGGCGGCAAGACGCGCCCCCGTTTCGGAATAGGCCGTCTGCCCGGCGATCACCATCTGGGCATAAAGCCATAGGCCCTGCGAGCCGGACAATAGAGTCGCCGCCGGCTCCAGACACAGGTAATCCGGCAGAATTGGTCCGCCGCCGCGGCCGATCTGCAGTTCGCCAGCCAGAATCCGCTCCATCGTGCCCCGCATCACCGGCGGTCCGCAGTCGGCCGCCAGCATGTCGGCCAGTTCCTGGTGGTTGGCGGCGTCCGCGCACCAGTCCGAGGCGTCGCGCAGCGATGATCTGATTATTTCTTCATCAACATGATCAGAATCTGCCCCATCGAGTCGCGTCGCCAGAATCTTTTCCGGGCAGTCGCGCACAATCTGGCAGCAGGGATGCAAGATGAAGCCAGCGCCCGCCTCCACCGCCACCGAATTCCACGGCGCGCCGACACAGAACCCGTCGATCTGGCCCAGTTCCAGACTTCGCGCCATGAACGGCGGCGGCAGCACCAGCAGATTGACGTCGTTGTCGGGATCGACCCCGCCGGCCGCCATCCAGATCCGCAGCTGATAATGGTGGCTGGAATACGGAAAGACATGCGCGAAGGTCAGCAGCGCCGCCTTCTGCAACTTTCGGGCGGTGACGACGGCGCGCAGCGCCCGCGCCGAAACAGCCGGATCGGCGAGGTCGCCATCCGCCGCCGCCGACAGAGCCTCGAACAACGCCTTCGACACTGTAATCGCGTTGCCGTTGAGGCCGAGACCCGCCACCGCCCGTAACGGCGCGCGAACCTGCGCCAGCCCCAGACTGCACGCAATGGCGGCGGGGGCCAGCATATGCGCGGCGTCGAAATAGCCGAGCGCCAGCTTGTCGCGGATATTCGCCCAGGACGTCTCGCGCACCAGATCGAGCCTCAGGCCGCGCGCCTCCGCAAAGCCCTTCCGCTGCGCCACGATCAGCAGCGCAGCGTCCGCCAGAGGCACATATCCGACCCGCAGCGTCTGGCTCATCCGAGCAGCTCCGATGCGGTGAGAATGGAGCGGGCGATCTCTGCGATGCGCTTGTTCTCGTTCATGGCTACCTTGCGCATCAGCGCATAGGCCTGCGGCTCGGGAATGTTCTTGGCCTTCATCAGAATGGTTTTCGCCCGATCGATCACCTTGCGGTCCTCGATCTGGGATTTCGCCGCCTTGAGTTCAGCGCGTAATCTGGCGAAGGAGTTGAAGCGGCTGATCGTCATGTCGAGGATCGACTTGACCCTCTCCTTCTTCAGTCCGTCGACCACGTAGGCAGACACGCCAGCGTCAATCGCGGCGTTGATCATCGCCGAATCGGACTGATCGACGAACATCGCCACCGGCCGTTGCGCCGCGCGGCTGACGTGGAACATCTGTTCCAGAACATCGCGGCTCGGACATTCGAGATCGATGATGATCACGTCGGGATCGAGTTCGCGCAACCGCTCCGCGAGGCGCGAGGTATCCTCGATCCGGGTGATCCGCGCATACCCGCCTTCTCGCAATCCATCCTCGATAATGGCGGCGCGAAGCGGGTTTTCGTCGACGACGGCGATCTTGGGCTGGCTTTCCATGCAATCCGTGCTTCAACGCCCAAAAACAATGCAGGAAGCGTGCCTGCGGCCGCAGCGCCCGGCGAGGGCTTGACTTTGCACCGCGCCGGAGAGATTCGAGATGGAAAGCTGCCCGCGCCGGAATGGCGGGCCGGACGCGTCAACAGTCCCGTCAGGACGGGCTTCAGGAGGAACCAGATGACGATTATCGACTGCCATGCGCATGTGAGCCCTCCGCTCGAACTGTGGGCCTACAAGGCCTCGATCATGTCGCATCTGGGCGCACATGGACGCGGCAAGGTGACGGTCACGGACGACGAGATTCGTCATGCGGTCGAAGTGAAGCATTTCGAGGGCGGCGACAAGAGCCACATGGACTTCCTGAAGGAAGTCGGCACCGACATGCAGTGCATTTCGCCGCGCCCCTTCCAGATGATGATGAGCGTGAAGCCGTCGAAGGTGGTCCAATGGTTCACCGAAGAGACGAACAACATCATCTATCGGCAGACACAGATCTACCCGAACCTGTTCGTCGGCATCGCCGGCCTGCCGCAGGCTTGCGGCGAGCCGCTGGACATGGCGATCGCCGAACTCGAGCGCTGCGTGAAAATGGGCTTCCGCGGCTGCCTGCTCAATCCGGATCCCTACGAAAATAGCGGCGTGAAGGCGCCCCCGCTCGGCGATCGCTACTGGTATCCGCTCTACGAGAAGCTGTGCGAGCTCGACGTGCCGGCGCATATCCACGCCACCGGTTCGAAGAACCCCGAACGCGAACCCTATTCGCTGCACTTCATCAACGAAGAGACGACCGCCGTCTTCGGACTGGTGATGTCAAACGTCTATCAGGACTTCCCGAACCTGAAGATCATCGTCAGCCACGGCGGCGGCGCAGTCCCGTATCAGCTCGGGCGCTTCGAGGCGGCGTCTGCCCGCAAGCCGGGCGGCGAATTGTTCTCGTCGGCGATGAAGAAGCTCTATTACGACACTGTGCTCTACACCGAACCGGCGATCGAACTGCTGATCAAGACTGTCGGGGTAGACCGGTGCGTATTCGGCGCGGAATGCCCCGGCATTGGCGCAGCGCGCAACCCGGCGACCGGCGTCACGTATGACGACATCGCGCCCTACATCAAGAAGTTCACATGGCTGAGCGACGCCGACAAGACGGCCATTTTCGAAGGCAACGCCCGCAAGCTGTTCAAGCTCGCCTGACCTGAACGGACAT
>CANJEY010000134.1 GCA_947472615.1 Beijerinckiaceae bacterium | reverse complement strand
CGCTGGGGCGACGTCGTCGGCTATCGCCGCATCCGCGTCTGCAACTGAATGAACCTGACCGAGCACTGAGAGACCGGCAGCCGCCGGGCTCTCTCTCCCCCGGCAGCAAACCGAGACGCCCTCCGGACGCCCCGTCCGGAGGGCGTTCGCGTTTTGAAGCGACGCCGCCGCTTGATCCGGCGTTCGAATCCACTAGGTTGCAGGCGCATGCTGACGCTGCTTCAGCAGGCCGCCGCCCGGGAGGATCGATGTTCGCCAAGCTCAACCACCTCGCGATCGCGACCGACATCTATGCCGTGAACGCGCGCTTCTATCAGGCGCTGTTCGGCATGAAGTCCTCCAGCAACGGCCGCCCGGCGCGCGCGGTGCCAGTGGGCGACGGTCAGGTCGGGCTCAACAACATTCCTCGCCGCGAAGGCCGGCGCAGCGGCCTCGATCATTTCGGCTTTGAGGTCGAGAGCATGCAGCTGACGCTCGAGCGCATGAAAAAGTTCGACCCTGCCCTGCAGCACGTCGTGCGCCCCTCGGTCCGCCCCAACGCCGCCGTCAGCGCACACGATCCCGACATGATCATCTTCGATCTGGCGGAGCGCAATTCCGGCAAGGCGCAGGACATTTTTGCCGAAAACTCAGGCGAACTGCCGCAGCGCTATATCAACCACATCGTGCTGCGCTCGCGCGATCCCGAACGCAGCGCCGAATTCTACAGCGAAGTGTTCGAGCTGACCGTCTCGAACGACCACACAGACAATACGTGGCGGCTCTCCGACGGGCGCGTGACGCTCGTCATCATGCAATGGACGATGGACAATTTCATCGGCCACGATCCGATGCCCCCCATGCTCGACCATTTCGGTTTCAAGGTCGAAAGCATCGCGGCCATCCGCCAGGAGATGGACGATCTGATCGGCGTGAACCCGCAATTCCTGACGCGGCCGCTCGGCTATGGCGAGGAAGGCAAGGCGCGGCTCGACCTGTTCCGGCAGTGCCCTGTCGGCGAGTTCCACCTGACCGACATCGAAGGCGTTTATATCGACGTCACCGAACACTGAGACGGGCTGGGAGGCTCTGATGCGCGGACTTTGGCTTGCGGCGGCTGCGCTATGCGCGGCGTCGGGTTCGGCGCTCGCCGATCCCGTTTCGGATTTCTATACCGGGAAGGCGATCTCGCTGATCATCTCGACCGGCGTCGGCGGCGGCGTCGACACCAACGCCCGCATCGTGGCCCGCCACCTGGGCGGGCACATTCCAGGCAATCCATCGATCACGCCACGCAACATGACCGGCGCGGGCCATCTGCAGGCAACCAATTACGTCTACGGGCAGGCCCCGAAGGACGGGACCACGATCGCCGCGATCCTGCCAGCCTTCGTGGGCTATCAGGTGCTCGACGGCAAGGGCGCACAATACGACGTGCGCGACATGCCGTTCCTCGGGTCTAGCGATGTGGAGAACGCCAATCTCTACACATGGCACACGCTTGGCGTGAAGAAGATCGAGGAGGTGAAGACCCGCGAAGTGCTGATGGGCTCCACCGGCGCGGGCTCCTACACGATGCTGTATCCGACGTTGCTGAACAACCTGCTCGGCATGAAGTTCAAGCTCGTCTCCGGCTACAAGAGCACGAACGAAATCCACCTCGCCATGGAGCGCGGCGAGGTGCAGGGCCGCGCCGGCAATTTCTTCACCAGCCTGAAGTCGCAGAACCCTGACTGGCTGCGCGACAAGAAGATCGACATGCTGCTGCAGATCGGCGCGGTGCGCGATCCCGAATGGCCGGACCTGCCGCTACTGACAGACCTGGCGACCAGCGACGAGCAGCGCCAAATCCTGAAGGTCTTTTCAGCCGAAATGGCGCTCGGCCGCACCTTTGTGACGACGCCGGGCGTCCCGGCGGATCGTCTCGCGGCGCTGCGCAAGGCGTTCGAGGAAACGCTGCGCGATCCGGCCTTCGTTGAGGAAGTCACCAAGGCCGGCATGCTGGCGCGACCGTTGACGCACCCGCAGTCGAAGGCGATCGCCGACGAGATCGTAACGCTGCCGCCAGCGCTGATCGAAAAGGCGAAGGCCGCCATGCAGGCGCGGGCGGAGAACGAGCGCGAGAAGCCAGCGAAGTAACGGCGAGTTTATGTTCCGCCCTTGATGGCTATGCGTTCCTCGCCAAACGTCCGCTTGCAATCGCGCAAGTGCAATTTGCGACGGAGCGATTATGTGGTGAAGCATCGCCCCGGCGCGCTGCGCCCGCCGCACAAAGGCATTCCATGACCGCCACGTTCCCCACCGTCTTCGTTTCGCACGGCTCCCCTATGATCATGCTGGAGCCCTCGCCCGCGCGCGACTTCCTCGAATCTTATGGCCGCGAACTCGGCAAGCCGAAGGCGATCCTGATCTGTTCAGCGCACTACGAAACAGGCGAACCGCGCCTCTCAGCCGACCGCAAACCCAGGATGATCTACGATTTCGGCGGCTTCCCGAAGCCGCTTTACGAAATCGTCTATGACGCGCCCGGCGACCCAGCGCTGGCGACGCGGGCGGCCGAGATGTTGCGCGCCGCTGGCCATAGCGCCGCACCGATGACCAATCGCGGCTACGACCACGGCACATGGACGCCGCTGAAACTGATGTATCCGGATGCCGACGTGCCGGTGGTGCAGATCTCGATCCAGCCGGACGCGGGCGCGGCGCATCACGTGGCGCTCGGCCGCGCGCTCGGCCCCCTGCGCGATGAAGGCGTGCTCATCATGGGCTCCGGCACCGCCACGCACAATCTCTACGCCTATTCGCAGGTGCGGCGCGTGCCGAACTTCCCAACGCCGCCCTGGGTGTCGGAATTCGGAGACTGGATGCAGAAGACGGCCGAAGCCTGCGATCTCGATGCGGTGTCGAACTATCGCAAGACCGCGCCCTATGCGCGCGAGAACCATCCGACCGAAGACCATTTCCTGCCCCTGCCCTTCGCGATGGGCGCGGCCGGAGACGGCGCAAAGGGCAAGCGCGTCCACGCCAGCACACAAAGCGGTGTGATGCTGATGGACGTCTACGCTTTCGGATGATGAGGCCGCGCCAATCTGCTATGGTGCGCCCATGATCTCGCGCCCCAAAGCCATCGTGTTCGACATCGGCGCCGTCCTCATCGAATGGGACATGCGCAAGCTCTATCGCAAGATGTTCGCCGACCATGACCGCATGGAATGGTTTCTGGCGAACGTCTGCACCACGGCGTTCAACATCGAACAGGATCGTGGCCGCAGCTTCGCGGACGCGGTCGCGCATCTCTCGGCGCTGCATCCCGAATGGCGCGACGAAATCCGCGCCTACGACGAACGCTGGCCCGAAATGCTCGGCCCGCCGATCGCCGGCACGGTCGGGATCCTCGAACGTCTGCAACGCGAGGGCTGGCCCACCTATGCGATCACAAATTTCTCGCGCGAGAAATTCGACATCGCTCGGAAACTGCATCCTTATCTCGACACGTTTCGCGGTACGGTCGTGTCGGGCGATGAAAAGCTGGTGAAGCCGGACCCGGCGATCTTCCGCCTGTTCCTCGATCGCTATCATTTGAGCGCGCCCGACTGCGTGTTCATCGACGATAGCAAGGCGAATGTGGCGAGCGCAGCGGAGCTGGGCTTCCGGGCGCTGCACTTCACAAGCGCGGACCAATTCGCGGACGATCTGCGGCAGATGGGCGTGTTGCAGTGCTGATGCAAGTGATCGCCCAAAACAGCAGCCAGAATCCTCATCCTGAGGAGCCGCGCAGCGGCGTCTCGAAGGACGAGGTTTCCCGCCACAACCTCCGTCGTACGTCAGCAAAGCAAACTTGATCGCCGCCCGGAAAAGCCGCATCCTCCGCCCATAACAACCGGAGGAACGCATGACCGCTGACGCGCCCAAGGAACGCTTTCCGGACTGGGATCGCAATCCCCGTCCGCCAGTTCCGATGCCGCCGCGCGGTAGCTGCGATTGTCAGGTGCACATTTACGGCGGCGACAAATATCCGCCGAAGTGGAAGATCGGCCACGAACTGCCCGACGCCAGTCTGGCCGATGCGCAGCGCGTGCTGGGCGTCATGGGTTTCGACCGCATGGTGCTGGTGCATCCGTCGGTCTACGAAACCGATTACCGCCTCATCATCGACCTGCTGAAAGGCCTGCCGGATCGCAGCAATTATCGCGGCGTCGTGGTCGCAACCGACGAGACCACCGACGCGCAATTGGCCGAACTCGATTCGCTCGGCGTCTGCGGCGTGCGCTTTCACATCGCCAGCCGCTACGAGCCTTACGACAAGGCGCATTTCCTGCGCACCGTCGCGCGCGTGCGTGAACTCGGCTGGCATGTGCGGCTGCATCTCGATCCGCCCGATCTGATCGAATTCGCGGATGTGCTGAAGTCCATAGAGGACGTGCCGATGTCGATCGACCACATGGGCCGCGTCGACTTTTCAAAAGGCCTCGACCAGCCGGCCATGAAGCTCATTCTCGACCTGTTGCAGCGCCCGAACTGGTGGATGATGGCCTCCAACGGCAACCGCACGTCGGCGATGGACAAGGATTGGGACGACGCCGTTCCGTTCGGCCGCGCTTATGTGGAAGCCGCGCCGGACCGCATCATCTGGGCGACCGACTTTCCGCACGTGCGCTGGCGCAAGAAGCGCATGATGAACGACGCCGAGGAAGTCGAACTGTTCTATCGTTACGTCGATCACGACGCCGGGCTGATCCAGAAAATCCTCGTCGACAACGCTGCGAGACTGCACGGCTTCAAATAACGCCGGGAGGCGAATATGGGGAAACGCACACGAGGCGGCGCATCAATCATCGGCGGCCTGATGGGGCTCGCCGCCCTACCGGCCGGCGCTGCGGACGAAATGTTCGCCGGCAAGACGATCAGCGTCTTCATCGGCTCTGGCGCCGGCGGCGGCTATGACTTTTTCGGCCGCCTCGCGGGCCGCCATATCGGCCGGCATCTGCCGGGCAATCCTAATGTCGTCGCGCAGAACATGCCCGGCGCCGGCAGCATCAAGGCCATGAATTATCTTTACGCCGGCGCGCCGAAGGACGGCACCGCGCTCGCCATCGGCACCCCGTCGATCTCGCTGGTCGAGGCGCTGAAGACGCCCGGCGTGCGCTTCGAGGCCGCGAAGTTCAACTGGATCGGCCGCGTTGGCGACAATCTCAACGTCACCTATACGTGGAAGACATCGGCGGTGAAGACGATCGCCGACGCCATGACGCGCGATTTCACCATCTCGGGACCCTCCGCGTCCTCGCCGATCACTTTGCAGCCCGCGATGCTCGGCCCGGTGCTGGGCATGAAGATCAAGCTCATCACCGGCTATGCCGACACCGCCGAAGCCATGGTGGCGGCCGAGCGTGGCGAGGTGGATGGCGCCACCGCCTCGTGGAACACGCTGAAAGTGTTCAAGCAGAACTGGCTGAAGGACGGCTCGATCAATCTGCTCGTGCAATTCGGCCTCAAGCGCCATGCCGATCTGCCGAACGTGCAGGCGGCGGTGGAGCTGGCGCGCAACGATGAAGAACGACAGCTCATCGCGCTTTACGTGAACTCCGCCGATGTCGGCTATGCGCTCGCCGCGCCCCCCGGCGTGCCGCAGGATCGCGTCGATGCGCTGCGCACGGCCTTTGTGGCCATGTTCAAGGATCCGCAGTTTCTGGCCGATGTGGCGGCGAACAAGACGGATGTGAACCTGCTGCCCGGTGCAGAACTGCAGAAGCTCGTACAGGATTCCGCCAACGTGTCGAACGCCGTGTTGGAACGCGCCCGCGCGCTCAGCGGGCCGCAGAAGGGCGAGTAGCGCTCTTCTGCTCCGGCGCGAACAGCAAAGTCTTGATCGTCACCGGCACCATGTTCGACGGCACGCGCATGCGGCCGATGTCGACGAAATCAAAGTCGCGCAGCACGATGCCGTCGATGACGAGGATTTCGCTCGTCACGCCGAGTTCCTGCCGCAGGATCGCGCCGAGCATCAGCGCCGCATCGCCTTCGAGCATGATGTAGAGCGGCAACCGCGCCGCGATGCGATCCGCCAGCCCCCCCGCAATTCCCTCTGCGAAGGCGCGCAGCCGCTGGTGCGACGGCTCGCCGCGCCAGCGGAACGCACAGGCGAAATCGCGATCCGCATCGCCGAGATCGAACGCGTCGCGATGACGCCGGATCGCCTCGCCTAAAGCGCTCGCGGAAACCTCATGCGCGAAATCGAACGGTGGATACAGCACCTGCAAATTGCGGCGCGGCAGCAGGTCCGCATGCGATGTGATCGTCGACGTCTGGCCACTCATCTGCATCGAATATTCCGACGCGCCCAGCACGGTGGCGCGGATGCAATCCTGCGCCGGCAGCAGCGGCCAGCCGATCGCGCCATCGTCGAAAAGCTTGCGGATCGCATGGCCGAGCGCGCGACCGAGATCGCCGAAATCGCGCTTCTCGTGGCCGTAGATATATTCAGCGACGCCGCCCGAACACAGCACGGCATCGATGCGGCCGAAATCCGCGATCGCATCGGTCAACCACAAGGTATCGGGATCGGCAGGCCGCGCGCCGTTCAGCACCGCCGCGAGATCGTCCGCCATGACGGCCGCGACGCGATGGCGCTCGGCGGGCGAGATGGTTTCGCCCAGGCGCCAGTCCAGTCCCGCATGGCGCGCGTGCAGAACGGCGGGCTCGTCGAGGCGCGTGATGCGGTCCTGCCGATCGATCACAAGTTGGCGGCCGCCGATGGCGAGCGCAGCTACGGCGGTGACGCGTCCGTCGTCGCAGATCGCCAGCTTGGTGGTGCCGCCGCCGATGTCGACGTTCAGAATGCGCGCCTGCTTCTCGCGCGAGATGCGCACCGCGCCAGAGCCGTGGGCGGCGAGCATCGCCTCCATGTGGTGGCCTGCGGCGGCGCAGACGAGTTCGCCGCTCTCCTCCGATAGCGCATCGAGGATGGTGCGCGCGTTGTGACGCTTCGCGGCCTCACCGGTGAGGATGATCGCGCCGGTCTCGATGTCGTCAGGCGTCACGCCGGACGCATTGTAGGCGGCGTCGAGAATGTCGCGCAGCTTCTCGATGTCGATCGTGTGGTCGGGCCGGAACGGCGTCAGCGCCACCGGCGACATGTAGATCGTCTCGCGCGACTTCGCGATGCGCCGCAGCGCCGCCGGTTCGCCCGGCCCGCGCATCAGCAGTCGCGAGAACGCCACCTGCGTGCCGGACGAGCCGATGTCGAGCCCGATCGACACGAACGGCACGGCTTCCAGCGCGCGCGAGCCCTCCTCCAGCACCTCATGGCCGGATTCGTCATGCTCATGGTCGGCGTCTTCGCCATGCTCATGCGCAGCGTCGAGACCGAACATATGGTCGGCGAGCGAGTGGGTGGATTTGGGGCGAAGAGGCATCTTGATGCCCGGGTCAGGCGCGCGTCCTTCTCCCGCCGCGCGGGAGAACGTGTCGCGGCCGCCACGACGGATGAGGGCCAGACTTGAAGTGCGATGCGCTTCAAGTCTGGATTGCTTCGCTTTGCGCGCAATGACGGCGTTTTCGGCTGTCATTGCGAGAAGCCGCACCGCGGCCGTTTCACACCAAAAGCGGCGCAACCCTCGCCCTTCGAGACGCCGCTGCGCGGCTCCTCAGGATGAGGGTTGCGGGCGCTGCCGCTTACTTCGGCTTGATCTCGCCGCGCAGGTACTTGCGGATCAGTTCGTCGTCGAGCGTGACATAGGGGTCGTACTCGGGCGCGTCTTCGTGCTGGGTCAGGTTGTTGAGCCCGATCTGGCGGAAGATGCGGTTGGTGGACGAGATGATGCGCGCCGGCTTGGACGGGTCAGCGTTGAAGTGCTGGTGAATGGTCGCCGGCGGGATGTAGATCACATCGCCCGCTTCCCACTCGTAACGCTTCACTTCGGTCTGCGGCTTCCACTCGAACGTGTCGGTGATCTCGACGTCGCAGTCCTGATGCAGATCGTAGCCCTTGCCTTCGAGAATGTAGACGCATTCCTCGGCGAGATGGCTGTGTTTGCCGGACTTCGAGCCCGGCGGGATGATCTGCATGTAGGCGTCGACGGTCTCGACGCGCGTGTTCATGTTCTCGTTCATCAGGTGCTTGAGCAGGCCCTGACGCGACATTTCCCACGGCATCTCGTGCGGGCGCACGACCTTCTTGCGGCGGGAATTGCGCGAGGGCGCGTCCTGCGCGTCATCCAGCAGGCGCTGGTAGAGACGCTCGTTGCTCTTGCCTTCGAGCCAGCTTCCGACTTCTCCCCACGCCATATCAGTAGCCTTCCTTCGTATGATTGAAGTCTTCGTCCGTGTCGCGCGCGGTGAAGCCTTCGGCTCCGGGCGGCAGTTCGAGCGGACGATCCTCGACGGTCTTCTGGAACAGCATGTTCAGGAAGAGGTACATGGGCTTGGTCTTGATGACGAGCGCGCGCGCCGGCTTCTTCTCGTCGGCGTTGAAGTGCTGATGCACGCAATTGTTGTGCACGATGGCGATATCGCCAGCCTTCCAGTCATAACGGACGCCGTCGTGGATCTCGTAGCCGGTGCCGTCGAGAATGTAGAAGGCGGCCTCGTTGACGTGGCCGTGCTTCTGCGACTTCGCGCCGGGGGCGTATTCTTCCAGATGCATGTGGAAGGTCTGGGTGATGCCGTCCTTCGGCTCGACGAAATGGCGGCTGAAGCAAGCGGGGCCGTCGACGAACGGGATTTCGCTGGCCTTGCGCACGCGCGGCACGGAGCGGAGCCGGTCCAGCTCCTGCTTGACATTATATTCGCCCTGAATCGCGCGCACGAACACGCGGTTCTTGTTGTTGTGATACATGCTGGCGCGCTTTTCTTCGAGCGCGGCCGAGTTGTGGCCCAACTCGGCGGGCGCCGCATCGCCCTTCTTCACGCGGGATTCGACGTTCATGGGATTCGCTCCTCGCCGGACAGGCGGATGGCATTCCCAGCCGCCTCTGCGTTGAATTCATTCATACACGGGGCGTGATCTGATGTCATGCGCCAGCGCCCGGGACATAGCGGCTGGACCCGCCGATTGCAACGGATTGCTTCGGCTTGACCGGGGGGCTCGCGCGCTGCGACAAAATGTGCTTTGAGGCGCAACTCAACCCCGCTATGTGTCCGGCGATTTCGCCCAGCCAAGCATCCCCGGAGGATCGGTCCCAGATGCGTTACATCGACTGTTTCAATCACTTCTTCCCGCAAGCCCTGTGGGACAAGATGCTGGCGACGCCCGGCACCGCCGCGGACATCGGCGCCCGCATGCGCGGCATCCCGGCCATCTACGACCTCGACCGCCGCAAGGAAGTGGTCGACATGTTCCGCACCAAGAAGAACTATTCGCAGGTGATCTCGCTCGGCATGCCGCCGCTCGAGGCGCTGGGCGAGCCGGCCGCGGTCGACGAATTCGCCAAGCTGGGCAATGATGGCATGGCCGAACTCTGCGCCAAGCTGCCCGATTATTTCTGCGGCTGGCTCGCCAGCCTGCCGATGAACTCGAAGAACTTCCCGAAGGAACTCGAGCGCGCCATCAAGAACGGCGCGAACGGCATCCAGGTGCACACCAACATCAACGGCAAGCCGCTCGACGAGGAAGAATTCCTTCCCCTGTTCGAAATCGCCGAGAAACACAACAAGCCGGTGTTCCTGCACCCCTCGCGCACGGCCTCGATGCCCGACTATCCGGGCGAGAAGAAGTCGAAGTACGAGATCTGGTGGACCTTCGGCTGGCCCTACGAAACCTCGACCGCGATGGCCCGCCTCGTGTTCGGCGGCGTGATGGACAAGCACCCGAACCTGAAGGTTCTGGCGCATCACCTCGGCGCCATGGTGCCGTTCTTCGAAGGCCGCGTCGGCCCCGGCTGGGATCAGCTCGGCAACCGCACGACGGACGAGGACTACAAGTCGCTGCTGAAGAGCATGAAGAAGCGTCCGCTGGACTACTTCAAGGACTTCTACGCCGATTCCGCCGTGTTCGGCTCGGAAGCGGCCACGAAGTGCGGCCTGTCGTTCTACGGCGCCGATCGCGTGCTGTTCGCCTCGGACTGCCCGTTCGACCCCGAAAAGGGCCCCGGCTATATCCGCGACACGATCAACATTCTCGACGGCCTCGACATGTCGGACGAGGATCGCCACAAGATCAACCACAAGAACGCCGAGATGCTGCTGGGCGTGAAGTAGGCCCAATCGGCTGGAGACGCGAAGGGCCGCGCTCCGACAGGTGCGCGGCCCTTTTCAATGGGTGTTGCTCCAAGTCGGCCTCGTCCTTCGAGACGCTTGCTGCGCAAGCTCCTCAGCGACTGTCTTGTTGGTCAAGCGTTTTGCCATGGTTTCTGATCGCGCACGATTGCATTGAGGATGACGAGGAGCTTTCGAGCGACGGCGATGAGCGCGACGAGTTTGGGCTTTCCGGTCTCGACGAGGCGTTTGTAGACGG
>CANJEY010000133.1 GCA_947472615.1 Beijerinckiaceae bacterium | reverse complement strand
GCGGGCGGCGCGGCGGGCGAAATCGTCCGGCAGGCCGAGCGCCTGCGTGAACGGCAGAACGCAGACAGAATCCGCGCCGCCGAGGCCCGCCGAGAAGGTCGCAACCGTGGCGCGCAGCATGTTCACCCAAGGATCGGGGCGCGACATCATCCGCCAGGCTGTTTCGCCGTGGAGATGCAGCGGCTTCGGCGCGAGGCCGCAGCTTTCCTCGACGCGCGCCCATAGACGCCGCAGCGCGCGGAATTTCGACAGGGTGACGAATTCGTCGGCGTCGGCGGCGAGACGGAACGAGATCATGTCGCACGCGGCGTCGAGGTCGGTTCCGGCTGACTCCAGCGCGCGCAGATAGGCGACGCCCGCCGAAAGCGCGAAAGCCAGTTCCTGCGCCTCGGTTCCGCCTGCCGCATGCACGATGCGGCCATCGGCGGCGAAAATGTGCTTCCTGAAACCGCGCGACGCCAACTCGCCTGCCAGACCGGCCGCCAGTGGGCCGAACGTAAGCCAGTCGACCGGCGTTCCACCGCCGAGCGCCATCACGCCCAGCGGATCGAATCCAAATCCGATGTCGGTCGCGGCGGGGTCGATCTTGCGCTTTTCCACCAGCGCGCCGATTGCGAGCGCCGCGTCCTTCGCCTGCGGCGACAGATCGAGTTCGAGCCGCACGCCCGCGTCCAGGAACACGCCGTCGAGCAAGCGCTCGATGGCGCCTGCCGAAAATTCGCTCAGCCCGAACCCATAGGCGCCGGCAGAACCCGCGAAAGCGATGTGCAGGCCGGTCGCGCCATTCTCGAGATCGATCAGGGCGGCGGCGTTGGCCGAGGCGGCGTCCGGATGGTCGATGCGCGTCAGCACGCGCCAAGGACCGGCCTCCGCCCGCAGCGCCCGGGGCGCGTCATCTCTAGATCTTTGATAAAGCGGCGCGATTTCGACGCCGTCGTAGGTCCGGCCGACCAGACGCTCGAACGGCGCGCCCTTCAGCACCCGGTCGACGAGGCCGCGCCACTGCGCCTCCGTGGCCGCCGGGAAGGCATCCGCAAAGGAAGAGTCGGTGGTGGCGTCA
This sequence comes from Beijerinckiaceae bacterium, assembly GCA_947472615.1. Classification (GTDB taxonomy): domain Bacteria; phylum Pseudomonadota; class Alphaproteobacteria; order Rhizobiales; family Beijerinckiaceae; genus Terripilifer. The sequence continues at coordinate 9,394 of CANJEY010000133.1, read as the reverse complement.
GCTGTCATGGGGTGAATATCCGGCAAGCGACAAGCAAAATCGCAGCCGTTTTCGCACGAGTGGCGACATGGCCGCCACCCGCACATGGTCGCATGCGGTCAGATCAGATGAACTGGCCGAGCCCCGGAATCGCGCCAGCGATCTGGCCGACAACATCCTCGCCCGCCTGCTCGCGGCCAGCGGCGAACAATTCCTTGCCGACCGCCTGCATTTCACCCATGCCGAGGCCGAGGCCTGTCAGCTTGCCGGCGAGGCCCATCAGGCCGCCGCCGCCGCCCATCATGCCCATGAGGCCACCCATCAGGCCGCCGCCGCCAGTGGATTCGGTGGACGCGGCTGCCGCTGCCATATCGACGCCGCCGGGCAGCTTCTCGAGCAATTGCGCCACTTCAGCCTGCGGGCCTTCCTTCTGAAGGAAAGCGAGGATCTCGCCGATCGCCTTGCGGGCGACCTCGGGATCGATGCCGGCAGCCTGCGCGACGCGTGCAATCAATTCGTCCATCATGACCTCTTATGACGCGCCGCTTTCTGCAAAGCTCGGCGCTGGGTTATCTGCCCCGCTTCGGTCTAGCCGACCGGCGAGAACAATCCAAGCGCCCCGTGGCTTGGCGGCAGACGATCCCATATAAGAGTTTTGACGAAGCCAGTTTCGGCGATCAAGTTTCGGAAGGACTCCATGGCCGACGATCCGCGCACCCAACCCGGCAAGATTCTGATCGGCAAGAGCGACAAGTACGAATATCTGACGCTGGCGCTGGGCAACCGGCACGGGCTCGTCACCGGCGCGACCGGGACCGGCAAGACCGTGACCCTGCAGGTGCTGGCCGAAGGCTTCTCCAATTCCGGCACGGCAGTATTCGCCGCCGACGTGAAGGGCGACCTCTCGGGCATCGCCGCGCCGGGCGATTCCAAGCCGCCATTCGTGCAGCGCGCCAAGGACATCGGACTCGAATACGCGCCCGACCGCTTCCCGGTCGTGTTCTGGGACGTGTTCGGCGAACAGGGCCATCCTATCCGCGCCACCATTTCCGAAATGGGGCCGCTGCTAGTGTCGCGCCTGCTCGAACTGAACGAGACGCAGGAAGGCGTGCTGAACATCGCGTTTCGCATCGCCGACGAGCAGAAATATCTGCTGCTTGACATGAAGGACCTGCGCTCGATGCTGCAGTATCTGGCCGACAACGCCAGCACGCTGACGACGCAGTACGGCAATATCGCGCCCGCCACGATCGGCACCATCCAGCGGCAATTGCTGGTGCTGGAAAATCAGGGCGCGACAAAATTCTTCGGCGAACCGGCGCTCGACATCAGCGACTTCATCAAGACCGATCGCGACGGGCGCGGCGTCATCAACGTGCTGGCGGCCGACAAGCTGATGCGCTCGCCAAAGCTCTACGCGACCTTCCTTCTATGGATGCTGTCGGAATTGTTCGAGACGCTGCCGGAAGTCGGCGACGCCGCGCAGCCGAAACTCGTGTTCTTCTTCGACGAGGCGCATCTGCTGTTCGACAACGCGCCCAAGAGCCTGATGACGGCGATCGAGCAGGTCGTGCGGCTCATCCGCTCGAAGGGCGTCGGCGTCTATTTCGTGACGCAGAATCCGCTCGACGTGCCGGATGTGGTGCTTGGCCAGCTCGGCAATCGCGCGCAACATGCGCTGCGCGCGTTCACGCCGCGCGACCAGAAGGCCGTAAAGGCGGCCGCCGAAACATTCCGGCAAAATCCGGCGTTCGATACGTCTGCGGTCATCACGCAGCTCGGCGTCGGCGAAGCGCTGGTGTCGATGCTGGAAGGCAAGGGTACGCCCGAGATCGTGTCGCGGACGCTGATCGCACCGCCCGGTTCGCGCGTCGGGCCGATCAGCCCGGAGGAGCGCAAGGCGATCGTCGACTCAAGTTCACTGCGCGGGAAATACGAAACCACGATCGACCGCGAATCCGCGTTCGAAATGCTGCAGGTGCGCGCCGCCGGAAAGACCACCGGCAATGCGCCTGTGGAGGCCAATGCGGGCGGAGGCGGCGGCATTTTCGGCAAGATCGAGGACATGCTGGGCGGCGTGCTCGGCGGCGGTTCGTCCAGCGCCCCGGCCGGCAAGGGACGCCAGCGTATGTCGACCGGCGAGATGATCGTGAAGTCGGCGGCGCAATCGGCGGCGCGGTCGCTCGGCACGCAGATCACGCGCGCCATCCTGCGCGGCGTGCTCGGCGGCCTCACGGGATCGAAAAAGTAAACGGCGAACGCCGCAAGCTTAAGAATCGCAGTGCTGAATTTAACCCTTCCGGGCAAAACCACGCTGCGAATTTTCCTAAGCCGTTCAAGCCCCTTGGCCAAATGGTAAACGAACGTTAACCGCGCCTGAGGCTCGGCTTTAAAGGCGGGGTAGAGAGCTTCGCCTAAACAAGCGACTTGAATCAGAGTCGCTCGATGTTCGGCCAGTTCGCACATTCGTTTCCGGGATCGCCCGCCAGCCGCATCCGCACGTTCGCCGCCGATTCGCGCGGCGCGACGGCGGTTGCGTTCGGCCTGATGTTGATTCCGTTGACGCTGTTCGCGGGCGCGGCCGTGGACTACAGCCGCATTTCGGCCGTGCGCGCCAATCTGCAGTCCGCCGTGGACGCCGCGACGCTGGCCGCTGCGGCTGCGGACGTGAACCAGTCGACGACCGGCTTCAAAACCCTGATGGGCGTGCTCGGGCCTGCCGGCTCCAGCGTGTCGTCGTCGAGTTTCGCCGCGAACGGAGACGGCAGTATCACCGGCAGCGCCACGGCGAGTGCCGACCTGTCGTTCATGCGGATGATTGGCCTCAACACGATGCAGATCAGCGCCTCCGCCACGGCTGGCCGCACGGCAGGTGGGGCCGCGTCAGGGCCGCGCGTCTGTATCCTGCTGAAGGATTCCGATGCATCGCAAGCGTTACTAATCAATTCCGGCGTAACGATCAACGCGCCGAACTGCGAGATCGACGTCGCGTCGAAGGCCAATACTGCGGCCATGATCAACAACGGCGCGAACGTCAACGTGTCGAAGCTCTGCGTCGCGTCGTCGTCCGTTACTGTGAACGGCAGCGCGCCGCCGACGCTGACGAAGCCCTGCAATGTCGCCAGCGATCCATTCGCGGGCGCGCTGCCAACAGTGCCGAGTTCGTCTTGCACGGTTTCGAACCAGAATTATTCGGGCACGAATTATCTCTCGCCGGGCGTCTATTGCGGCACGTACAATTTCAACGGAAGCGGGACGCTCAATCTGTCGGCCGGGCTCTATGTGTTCAAGGGTACCCGCTGGAATCTGAACAGCGGATGGACCGTGAACGGAACCGGAGTGACGTTCTATTTCGCCGATTCCAATTCCTACATCCAGATCAACAGCGGCGTAGCGATCAACATCACGGCGCCGACGAGCGGAACCTATTCGAACATTCTGATGTTCGAGCCCGTGGGCCTGTCGAAATCGTCGTTCTCGGTGAACGGCTCCGCCGGACATACGTTCGCGGGGCTGATCTATCTGCCGAGCCGCAACGTGACGTTCAACTCCGTCTCATCGGTGACGAGCGAGAACATCACCATGGTGTTCAACCAGATGATCCTCGACACGATCAACTGGAGTTTCGCGACGTCGCCGAAGACGATCCTGCCCTATGGGACGAGCGCCGCGCAGGGCGGCGTCGTGCTGATGCGATGATCAGCCGAACCTGACGCCGTGAATGGGCGGCAGCGTGTGCGACACGCTGGTCCAGCTGTCGCCCTGATCCTCGCTGATCCAAAGCCCGCCCGTCGTCGAGCCAAACGCCAGCCGCTCGCCGGCGTCGTCGATGGCGAGCGCATGACGATAGACGAGATCATAGGCGTGCGTTTGCGGCAGGCCCTTGCGCAGCGCCTCGAACGTGCGGCCGCCATCACGCGTGCGATTGACCGCCAGCGCGCCATCGACCGGATAGCGCTTTTCGTCCTTTACGGCCGGCACGAACCAGGCGGTGTCCGGCTCGCGCGGATGAACCACGACCGGAAAGCCGAAGGCCGACGGCTTGACGTCCATCAACTCACGGAAGGTGCGGCCTTCATCGGATGAGATGAAGATGCCGTTGTGATGCTGGATCCACATGCGCTGCGGCGCGCCACGACATTGCACGAGACAATGCACGTCCTGCGAAATCGGATCGTGGACAAGTTCGGGCGGGAAATAATCGGCGCGCATCCCTTGACCGCGCAATTCCCAGGACACGCCGGAATCGGGCGTGAACCAGACGCCGCCGGTCGACACCGCAACCGTGACGCATTTCGAATCGCGCGGATCGACACAGATCGAATGGAGGCCCGGCCAGTCGGCGCCGCCGCCCATCCACTTCTTGCGCAGCGGATGATCCCAGAGTGAGCGGACTATGTTCCAGCTCGCGCCGTGATCTTCGGAGCGGAACAACCCGCCCGGCAGCGTGCCGCACCAGAGCACGCCGGGCTCGTCGGGGCCGCCAGCCGCGAGCGCCCAGATGCGCAGCGTCGACCACTTGACGGTGCGGCCCCACGAGTCGACGTCGATTTCGTCCTCTGGCTTTGGCGGATAGGCGGGCGCAGGCAGCTCCTCCCAGACGCCATTGGTCGCGCGATGCATCTTGACGCCGAAATGTCCGTGATCGAGCGCCGCATAGAGCCGCCCGTCGCGCGGGTCCGTCAGCGTCAGCGAGACATTGTCGCCAATGAAATCGACAGTCTCGATCGCCCAGCCGCCGCCTGAACGAACAATCGTGAAAAGCCCCTTGCGGGTCGCAACGCGCAACCTGTCGTTCATGTCAGCCTCCCGACAACGCCTGAAAAACATAGATCATACTGTCGGGACGAACCGGATCGGTCAGCCGCAAGCGGTCGCGGACGGCGCGGCCGTCGACGAACACCGTCATGTGCTTGCGCAGACCCGCCTGATCATCGAGCACATAGCCGCGCGCGTCCGGATTGCCAGCGAAGACATTGTCGAGCGTCTCGCGCACCGTCGCGCCCGCCACGATCGTCTCGTCGCACTGCACATGCCGCTGAATATTCGCCGTGAACCGAACTGTCGCCACGTCTGCCTCCCGTGCAGCCCGCGCAATTTGCCACAGCATTCGCCGCATCCCAAGCGGAGCCGATTGGGAAACTTGCGGCGCACCCGATTCGAGACCACATTCGCGCCAGCTTCTGCATCCGGAACCCATCATGGCCCCGATCGACACCGTTCTTGCGAAAATCGATTCCAACCAGAGCGGCGCGCTCGATCGCCTGTTCGATCTGTTGCGAATTCCGTCCGTGTCTACCGATCCGGCGTTCAAACAGGATTGCGCCCGCGCCGCCCAGTGGCTTGTCGATGAATTGATTCGCATCGGGTTCACCGCGTCGGTGCGGCCGACCGAAGGGCATCCGATGGTGGTGGCGCACGCGAAAGCCCAACGCAGCGACGCGCCGCATGTGCTGTTCTACGGACATTACGATGTGCAGCCGCCGGACCCGCTCGACCTATGGGAGACAGAGCCGTTCGCGCCGCGCCTCGTCGATACGCCGACCGGCAAACAGATCGTGGCGCGCGGCGCCTCAGACGACAAGGGACAGCTTTTGCTGTTTGTCGAGGCGTGCCGGGCGTTTCTCGAAACCGGCGGCCTGCCGTGCCACGTCACGCTGCTGTTCGAAGGCGAGGAAGAGTGCGGATCGTCGTCGCTGCCGGCGTTCCTCGCCGCGAACAAGTCGGAATTGTCGGCCGACATCGCGCTCGTGTGCGACACCAACATGTGGGATCGCGACACGCCGGCTATCACCACGATGCTGCGCGGCCTCGTGTATGAAGAGATCGTGGTGCGGGCCGCAACGCGCGATCTGCACTCGGGCATGTTCGGCGGGCCTGCCGCCAATCCGATCCGCATTCTGGGCAAGATCATCGCCGGCCTGCACGACGACTCCGGTCGCGTGACGCTGCCGGGGTTCTATGACGGCGTCGACGAATTGCCCGACGACGTCGCAAAGCAATGGCGCGCCTTACCGTTTGAAGGCCGCGCGTTTCTGGGCGAGGTGGGGCTTTCGAAGCCTGCTGGAGAAACCGATCGCAGCGTGCTCGAACAGATCTGGTCGCGGCCGACCTGCGAGCCGAACGGCATCGTCGGCGGATACACAGGCGAAGGCGCGAAGACGGTGCTGCCCGCCGAAGCGCGGTCGAAAATTTCGTTTCGGCTGGTCGGTCGTCAAAATCCGGAAAAGATCGTGCAGGCGTTCCACGCCTATGTGCGCGCACAGATTCCCGCCGATTGCCGTGTCGAATTCATCTCGCACGGCGCGTCGCCCGCCATCCAGCTTCCATTCACGTCGGAAGCTCTGACGCGCGCGCGCCGCGCCCTGCATCAGGAATGGGATCGCGAGGCGGCGCTGGTCGGCTCGGGAGGCTCCATCCCGATCGTCGGACAATTCAAGCATGAGCTAGGCCTCGACGCCCTGATGGTCGGGTTCGCGCTGGAAAACGATCGCATCCATTCGCCGAACGAGAAATACGAGCTGTCGTCGTTCCAGCGCGGAGCGCGCAGCTGGGCGCGCATCCTCAATGCGCTCGCCTCGCCGCAATAGCGCGGCCGAGAACGGAACAAACGCAGGGTACGCGAGTCCACGATGAACAATCCATTCGAATTTGCGCTCCGGGGCGCCAAGGCCGAGCTCGAAGAGGGCGCGGACTTCGCCCCGAAGTTTGACCGCGACGGGCTGATCGTTTGCATTACGACCGAAGCGAACACGGGCGACATCCTGATGGTCGCCTACATGAACGAAAAAGCCCTGCGGCTGTCGATCGAGACCGGCATCGCGCATTACTGGTCGCGGTCGCGCAATTCGCTGTGGCGCAAGGGCGATACGTCCGGTCAGGTGCAGACCATCGTGGAGATGCGCACCGATTGCGATCAGGACGCGATCCTCATCAAGGTGGAGGCCGGCGGCGACGGCAAGGCCTGCCACACGGGACGGCGTTCCTGCTTCTACCGCAAGCTCGAGCGCACGCCGGATGGCGTCCGGCTCCAAGTCAGCGAAAAATAAACCGCCTTCAGCGTCCGTTCAGCGTCGCTCCGCGAGGTTTAAGCCTCTCGCTACCTGTCGTCGCCATGCTGACGACAATCGGCGGAAACTCCCGGCCATTGGGCCGGGCGGGAGTCGCAAGATGAAGTTCTTTGGAACCAGAACCGTCGCTCCGGACGACGTGAGCGGCTCATCGGGTGGAACGCCCCTGTTGGGCCGTCGCGTGCGGCGGCCGAAGGTGGGGCTGGCGCTCGGCGCCGGCGTCGCGCGCGGCTGGGCGCATATCGGCATCCTGCGTGAACTCGAAGCGAACGGCTTCGTGCCAGACATCGTCGCCGGCACCTCGGTCGGCGCAGTGGCGGGCGGGTGCTTCTGCGCCGGCGCACTCGACAATCTCGAGGATTTCGCCCGAAGCCTGAGCCGCCGCAAGGTGCTGGGCCTGATGGACCTGTCGTTTTCGGGCGCAGGCCTGATCGGCGGCGGGCGGCTGAAGCGCAAGCTCGACGAGGCCATCGGCACACAGCGAATCGAGGACGTGGGGCGCAAGTTCGCCGCCGTCGCCACCGAGATGGGAACCGGCCACGAAATCTGGCTGTCGCGCGGGCCGATGGTCGAGGCGATCCGGGCGTCCTACGCTCTGCCCGGCCTGTTCGAGCCGGTGCGGATCGGATCACGCTGGCTATTTGACGGCGCGATGTGCAATCCCGTTCCGGTCACGGTCTGTCGTGCATTGGGCGCGGATTTCGTCATCGCGGTCGATTTGATCGCGGAGGCGGACCGCCGGTCGACCGTCATCCACGACGGCGCCGTGTTCGAGGACGCGGTCAGTGAAATCGAGGCCGCTGAAGCGCCAGCCGAGATCGCCGATGCGGGCAAAGGCTTCTTCGCCGGCATCAGGCGACGTGCGCGACTGGGCGGGCGTCTGCGCGATCAGCAGAACGGAGCGCCGGGCATTGCCAGCGCCATGATCGAGGCGATCAGCATCACGCAGGATCGCATCGCCCGGTCGCGCCTCGCGGGCGACCCCCCCGACATGCAGATCGCGGCGCGCGTCGGCAAGATCGGCCTGTTCGAGTTTCATCGCGCCGACGAGTTGATCGCGCTGGGGCGCGAGGCCGTGCGCAAGTCGCTGCCCGACCTGACGGAGCGGCTAACCGCGACGCCGGCCGGACAATTCGCCTGACGCTCTGACCAGCCTAACCGGCCGCGATGTATTCGCGCATGGCGCGCTGATCGGTTTCGATCTCGGCCATGCGGTGCTTCACGACATCTCCGATGGAGACAAGGCCGGCGAGCCTGCCGTGTTCGAGCACCGGCGCGTGACGGAAGCGGCCTGTTGTCATCATGTCCATGACGGCGTCGATGGTCGTGCGCTCATGCACGGTGACCACCCGCGACGTCATGTGGCGGGAGACGGGCTCTTCTAAAGCCTCGGCGCCGCTTTCCGAAAGCGCGCGCACAATGTCGCGCTCCGACACGATGCCCAGCACCGTGCGTTCCGCATCGGCGATGACTATCGCGCCGATCCGGCGTTCCGCCAGAATGGCCACGACCTCGCGCAGCGTCCTGTAGGCTTGCGTGGTGACGACGTCGCGGCCCTTTGCCGCCAGTATCCGGGCTACAGTCATGTCGACCTCCCTCGTCCGCGGCGTCACGACGCCGCATGACAGGATGAAGGTGTTACGCTTTCAATCGTTTCACAAGAGATTTCTGTAGCCGCGCTTACGCTCAGGCGGCGGCGCGCTCGTCGGGTCGATCGTCATACGGGTCGCGATAGGGCGGATCGAAAAGGCCGAACAGCAGCATCCCAGCGAGAAATCCACCCACATGCGCTTCCCACGCGACGTCGCCATCGGTGATGTGCAACGGCCCTGACGCTAGGCCAAACACCAGATTGACCACGAACCAGACGCCGACGAACAGCACGACCCGGCGATCGCGCCACACCTGCAGCAGCGCGATTGGCGGCAGCCGATAGGCGCGCTCATCCTGGCGATTGGCGAAACCGCCCCCGAGCGGCGCATCGGGATGAAACACGAAGCGCACCGCCGCGCCCATCGCGCCCGACACGGATGCCGAAGCGCCCACCACGGGCATCAGGTCATAGGCGTGCGTGGCATAGTGCATCGCCGCGCCCGCGACGGCCGTGACGGCGAAGAACAACAGGAAGCGCACCACGCCGAACCGTCGCGCGACCGGCGCGCCAAAGGCCGCCAGCCAGACCGAATTGACAGCGACGTGCATCCAGTCGGCATGCAGAAAGCCGTAGGTCAGCACGCTCCATGGCTGCGGTTCGCCGCCGCCCAGAAAGAATTGCGCGACCTGCAGCGAACCATCCGACGAGCGAAACTTCGCCAGCACTTCCGCCATGCCGCCGGGATCGAACT
>CANJEY010000132.1 GCA_947472615.1 Beijerinckiaceae bacterium | reverse complement strand
TTCTCGCCGCCGGAGAAGCCGACATTGAGCGGCCGGCGCAGCATCTCGTCCTTGACGCCCAGCACGGCGGCGGCGGCGCGCACCTTCTTCATGAAGTCCGGCGTCGATAGCTCCGCTTCGCCGCGCTGTTTGCGCTGCGCATTGATCGACGCCTTGAGGAACGTCATCGTGGTGACGCCGGGAATTTCGAGCGGATACTGGAACGCCAGAAAAATGCCGCGTGCGGCGCGCTCGTGCGGCGCCAGCGTCAGAACGTTCTCGCCGTTCAGCCGCACTTCGCCGCCTGTCACCTGATAGCCGGGACGGCCGGATATCACATAGGACAGCGTCGACTTGCCGGACCCGTTCGGCCCCATGACGGCCGCGACCTCGCCGTTTTGAATGGTAAGCGTCAGCCCGTCGATGATGGTCTTGCCGTCGACTTCGGCGTGGAGGTCGATGATTTCAAGCATTACAATGATTCTTTCAGATTGCGCCGCCCATCCACGAAGCGAACGACTTCGACGCCTTCAGGAAAGGTCCGGAACAAAACTAGATAATTGCCGCGAGTAAAAGACCTCACATCCGCACCTATGTCCGTTCGGCGTCTTCCTGCTTCACTGTTTCGTTTCAACATATCGCAAACCGCTCTTAGACCTTCGATGATCCGGTACGCCGCCCGTGGATTGTGCTGCGCGACATAGTCATAAATTGCATTCAGATCACGCTCGGCCCTCGGTGTTATGATCAGCCGGTTCATTCGCTCGGCCGGCGCTCGTGCTTGTCCTTCAGTCTCGCGAAGACCGCGTCGTCATCTTGACCCGAGCCGCTGGCGAGCCCCTCGTCCCAGAGCTTTCGCAAGTCTTCGGCGGACAGGTCGTTGAACACCTGTTGCGCCCGCCAGTCCTCGACCGCCGCGCAGACAGCTTCGGCCTTGGACTGATACTCTCCGCGCGCGACAGCCGCCTCGACGGCGGCGTCGAGATCGTCAGGCAGAGCTATTTCAAACTTGCCCATGGCAGTCTCCCACAAGTCGCCATGAAATCAGCGACCCCGAAGCGCAATCAATAGAGCCCATTTTTCGCCTCGTTTTCTTTCGGCGCTGGTGCGGACTTCAGTTCATCGAGGATCGCACAGCTGATCAACTCGAAAGCATCCTTTTGCTTCTGCAACGGATAAATCACCGCGAAAACGGGGCTCCCTGACGAGATCGACGCGAACAGCGCTCCGGCTGCGCCGCAATTCGCCGCCATATCCCCGCCCAAAGCACTCACGATCAATCTGGCAGGAAGTTTTCCAACTGATGGCTGCTTGAGAACTTCGGCATGGGCGATCGCAACAGGCTCCTTGTCGCGATTGGCGCTCATGTGGAAATCCAGCAGGCGCAATTTGACCGCTTTACTTTGCATTTCCGCCGTCCGCTCCTGCGAGCTAGGCGGACACGAACAAGCAATCGCAGAATTGATGAAGAACCCTGAAATGAAGGAGGCAACTGCAACGGAAGCAAACAAACCGCGTCGGCGAATCGTAGCGACGAAAGCCATCACCCGACGCTCCCCTCGAGGCTCACGGAAATCAGCTTCTGCGCCTCGACGGCGAATTCCATCGGCAATTGCTGCAGCACGTCGCGCACGAAGCCATTTACGATCAGCGCAGTCGACTCCTCAGCCGAAAGCCCACGCTGCATGCAATAGAACAACTGGTCGTCGGATATTTTCGACGTCGTCGCCTCGTGCTCGAAATTGGCGCTGGAATTGCGCGATTCGAGATAGGGAATCGTATGTGCGCCACACTGGTCGCCGATCAGCAGCGAATCGCAATTGGTGAAGTTGCGCGCGCCATTCGCCTTGCGATGGGCGAACACCTGTCCGCGATAAGTGTTGTTCGAGCGGCCGGCCGAAATGCCTTTCGAAATGATGCGGCTCGACGTGTTCTGCCCGAGGTGCAGCATCTTGGTGCCGCTGTCGACCTGCTGGCGGCCGTTCGAAATGGCGATCGAATAGAACTCGCCGCGCGAATGATCGCCGCGCAGGATGCACGACGGATATTTCCATGTGATTGCCGAGCCGGTCTCCACCTGCGTCCACGAAATCTTCGACCGCGCGCCGCGACAATCGCCGCGCTTGGTGACGAAATTGTAGATGCCGCCCTTGCCGTCGCTGTCGCCCGGATACCAGTTCTGCACCGTCGAATATTTGATCTCGGCGTCGTCGAGCGCGATCAGTTCGACGACGGCCGCGTGCAACTGGTTCTCGTCGCGCTTGGGGGCCGTGCAGCCTTCCAGATAGCTGACGTAGGAGCCCTTGTCGGCGATGATCAGCGTTCGCTCGAACTGGCCGGTGTTCTGCTCGTTGATGCGGAAATAGGTCGACAATTCCATCGGGCAGCGCACGCCCGGCGGGATGTAGACGAACGAACCGTCCGAATAGACGGCGCTGTTGAGCGTGGCGAAATAATTGTCTGTCACCGGCACGACCGAACCGAGATATTTCTTCACCAGTTCGGGATGCGAATGCACAGCCTCCGAGATCGGACAGAAGATCACGCCCGACTTGGCGAGTTCGGCCTTGAAGGTCGTGGCGACGGACACGGAATCGAACACGGCGTCGACTGCGACGCGCGCGCCCTCGACGCCGGCCAGAATGGCCCGCTCGCGCAGCGGAATGCCGAGCTTCTCGTAGGTCCGCAGCAGTTCGGGGTCGACATCCTCAAGCGACTTCGGCCCCGGCGTCGATTTCGGCGCGGAGTAGTAATAGAGATTCTGGTAGTCGATCTTCGGATAGTCGACGCGCGCCCAGTTGGGCTCGCGCATGGTGAGCCAGCGCCGGTAGGCGTCGAGACGCCAGTCGGTCAGCCATGTCGGCTCGTTCTTCTTCGCGGAAATGAAACGGACGATGTCCTCGTTCAGACCCTTGGGGGCCTTGTCGGACTCGATCGCCGTCACGAATCCGTACTTGTAGGCGTCGACATCGATCGATTTGACCTTGTCGACGGTCTCCTGCACGGCCGCCATGTACTTCTCCTCACCTTGGCGGTTTCAAGGACCGCTGGTTCAGGGTCTCACGCCGGTCGCCCGGCAAATCCGATCAGGCGGCGGGTCGATCCCGCCGCGTCCGCATGCTGCTTACGGCCTTTTCGAGCGCACCGCAAAGCCCTTCCGCATCCGCCGGCGTCGTGGTCCACCCCATGCTGACCCGTAACGCGCCTTTCGCCAGATCCGGCGAGACCCCCATGGCCGATAGAACGTGCGAGGGCCGCACCTTGCCGGACGAACACGCCGAACCTGACGACAAGGATACGCCGGCCAGATCAAGCGAGATCAATAATGTTTCGGCGCTGAGTCCTGGAAATGCGAAGGCCGACGTATTCGGCAGGCGCGCGGCCTCGTCGCCGAAGAACGTCATGTCCGCAAACCGCGCCCGCAAGACTCTCTCCATTCCATCACGCAGGGCCGAAATCCGGACGGCCTCGGCCGCCGCAGCGGCGGCTTCCTTCGCGGCTGCGCCGAAGCCGGCGATCCCGGCGACGTTTTCGGTGCCGCCGCGCAGCCCGCGCTCCTGTCCCCCACCGCGCACCAACGCCTCCTCGATATGGAGCTGGGAGGCGTCGATTACCAGTGCGCCGACGCCTTTCGGGCCACCGAACTTATGCGCTGAGAGAATCAGCGCATCCGCTCCAAGCGCCTGAAACGAGACTGGAATCCGCCCCGCCGCCTGAACCGCGTCGCAGATCGTGACGCCGCCCCGCGCCCGCACCAGCGCAGCGGCTTCCGCAACCGGCTGCAGCACGCCCGTCTCGTTGTTGGCCGCCTGCAGGGCCAGCATCGGGATTTCGCCTGCCGGGAGCGCGGCCAGCCGGGCGCGCAAAGCGTCCAGATCAAACACGCCGTCGCGCCGCAGCGGCAGGATTTCAATGGCGTCCGGCGCAAAGCGCCCGCCCGTCAGCACGCAGGGGTGTTCACCTGCCGAGACGAACAGGCGCGTCGGCCTCAAGCCCCCTGCGCTCATATGGGGCGTCAGCGCCAGCCCGGCCGCCTCGGTGCCGCCGGAGGTGAACACGACCTGCCGCGATTGCACGCCCACGAGGCCAGCGACCTGCGCCCGCGCCGCCTCGACCACGCCGCGCGACGCGCGCCCGTGGGCATGAACCGACGACGGATTGCCCACGAGATCGAGCGCCGCCAGCATCGCGTCGCGCGCGGCGGGCCGCAGCGGGCCGGTGGCGTTGTGATCGAGGTAGATGCGAGTCATGGCCAAGCTTGAATTCAGCGTCGGGAGATCAGCATATCAGGACTGGCGGCCAAGCGCTTGACGGTTCCGAAAATCCTTGCATTTCGCACCCGGCCGCATGGTAGAAGCCGCAGCAACCCGCATCATCTGCGCGCGCTTCGTCTGGGAGACCTGATGCCCGAAGTCATTTTTACCGGCCCCGCCGGACGTCTCGAAGGCCGCTTTCATCCGTCGAAGCAGCGCGGCGCGCCGATCGCCGTCATCCTGCATCCGCACCCGCAATTCGGCGGGACGATGAACAACCAGATTGTCTACAATCTCTATTACGCCTTCGCCGAACGCGGTTTCTCGGTGCTGCGCTTCAATTTCCGCGGCGTCGGCCGCAGTCAGGGGTCTTTCGATCACGGTCAGGGCGAATTGTCGGACGCCGCCGCCGCGCTCGACTGGGTGCAATCCTTCAATCCGGAAGCGCGCGCCTGCTGGATCGCGGGCGCGTCGTTCGGCGCGTGGATCGGCATGCAATTGCTGATGCGCCGGCCCGAGATCGAGGGCTTCATCTCGATCGCCCCGCCCGCCAATCGATTCGATTTCTCGTTCCTCGCGCCCTGCCCGTCGTCGGGCCTGTTCGTGCATGGCGATCAGGACCGCGTCGCGCCGATCAAGGAAGTGATGGCGCTGATCGAGAAGCTGAAGACGCAGCGCGGCATCGTCATCGAACATGCGACGATCCCGGGCGCCAACCACTTCTTCGAGAATTGCATCGACCCGCTGATCGCCGAAATTGGCGCCTATCTCGACCGTCGCCTCGACAATCCGCCCAAGCGCGCCACCCCGACCCGCAGCCTCGGCAGCCGGGGCTGATCACGCGGCGAGCGCCACCACTCCACCTGTGAGCGGGCGCGGCGCGCCCGTCGTGGTCGGATAGGTCAGCGGCAAACCCAGCAACGACCGCACCGCCAGATACGCGAAGGCCTGCGCCTCCATGGCGTCGGCCGACCAGCCGAGCGAATCGGCGCTCGCCACCCGGCACGGCAGCCGCCGGGCAAGTTCCCCCATCAGAATTGGATTGCGCGCGCCGCCGCCGCTGGCGACGACAAGCTTCGGCGCGTCCGGCAGATGCGCCCATAGCGACGCGACGCTTTGCGCGGTGAACGCCGTCAGGGTCGCGGCTGCGTCTTCGGTCGAAAGGCCCGCGACCGGGGCGCGCGAAAACGCGTTGCGGTCGAGCGATTTCGGCGGCGGCTGATCGAAATAGGGATTGTTCATCAGCCAAGCCAGCGCCGCAGCATTGACGACGCCTTGCGCCGCAGCAACGCCATCGCGATCCATCGCGACGCCCGTGCGCTCCAGCATCAAATCGTCGATCAGGGCGTTCGCCGGGCCGGTATCGCACGAGATGGGCGCCCCGTCCGCGCCGATGAACGTCAGATTGCCGACGCCGCCGAGATTGAGCACGCCAACCGGCAAATCGAGCCCCGCCGCCAGAACCAGCGCCCGGTGATAGGCCGGCACGAGCGGCGCGCCCTGCCCACCGGCCGCTACGTCTGCGGCGCGCATGTCGTACACGACGCGCAGGCCGGTGCGCTGCGCCAAAGCCGCGCCGTCGCCGATCTGGATCGTCAGTTGCCGTTCGGGCCGATGCAGCACCGTCTGGCCGTGAAAGCCCAAGACTGTGACTCTCGTCGGGTCAATGGCGTTGGTGCGCAGGAAATTCTCGACCGCGCGCGCGTGGACCTCGGTGACGATCGCCTCCGCAGCCGCCAGCGCGCCCGGCCGCGCCGCGCGATCCGTCACGCCGACAGCCGCCGTCAGCGCCGCCCGCAACGCGGCGCGTTGCGCATCGTCGTAAGCCGTGAAACCCGAAGGCCCCTGCACGATGAAGCCTTCGCCGTCGGTCTCGATCATCGCCACGTCGACGCCATCCATCGAAGTGCCGGACATCAGGCCGATCGCGCGCATCAGGCTCATGGCGATTCCTTTCGGGTTGAGGAGAATCTAACCCATTCCCCGAGCATCGCAATCGCTCTTGACGCATGCAGCCTGGACGACGATCCTGCGCCGATAAAACCTCGGGGAGGACCACATGCGGCTTGCGCGCATCGGATTCATGTCGGCTCTGCTGACGTTTGGCGCGACCACCGCGCTTCCGGCCGCCGCTCAGGACTTCCACGACAAGACGATTCGCATCAACGTTGGTTCGCCGCCCGGCACGGGCTACGACACGTTTGCGCGTCTGGTGTCGCGCAATCTGGGGCGCTTCCTGCCCGGCAACCCGAATGTGGTCGTCAACAACATGCCGGGCGCGTCGGGCGTCAATTCGGTGAACTATCTCTACAATCTCGCCCCCAAGGACGGCACGTTCATCGGCCTGTTCGACAGCGCCATGCCGTTCTACGAGGCGATTGGCGCGCTTGGCATCCGCTACAAGTCGGCCGATCTGTCGTGGATCGGCAGCCTGACGCGCGGCGTCAACATCATCTCGGTCTGGCACACGGCGGGCGTGACGGACATCGAAGGGGCGAAGAAGAGAGAAATCGTGCTCGGCGCCGTGACGGGCGGCGGCATCATGTCGGTCTATCCGGCCATGGTGAACGCGATCCTCGGCACGAAATTCAAGATCGTCACCGGCTATGAGGGCAGCGCGGCCGTCGATCTGGCGCTCGAGAAGGGCGAAGTCGAGGCGCGCGGCATCCTGATCTCGTCGTGGCGCACCGGCCACCCCGACTGGCTGAAGGATCGCAAGGTTCACCCGATCGTGCAGATCGGCTTCCAGCGCGACAGAGAACTGTCTGACGTGCCGTTGCTGACCGAACTGGCGCAGAATGATGAGCAGGCGCGCATGTTCCGCTTCGTCAGCGGACCGATGGCCTACGAGCGTCCCTTCGCGGGCCCGCCCGGCCTGCCGCCCGCGATCCTCGATCTCTACCGCAAGGCCTTCGGGGCGATGCAAAAGGACGCGGCCTTCATTGAAGACGCGAAGAAAGGCGGCGTCGATCTCGATCCGCTGTCAGGCGAAGAGATCGCGAAAATTGCGGTTGAGATCGTGGCGACGCCTGAGGCGACCGTGAAGGCCGTGAAGGCGATGGCGGGATTGAATTAGGAAGGCGGCGCGGGGACTGGAGCCAGATCAGTCCTTCGTCTTCCGTGGCAAAATGTTCAACGCCGCGTGCTGCAACAGCATGATTGTCTTGCCGTCGCAAATCTCGCCAGAGGCGATCATCGCCAAGGCCTCGTCGATCGACATTTCAAAGGTTTCGATATCTTCCCCCTCGTCCATATTGCCTCCCCCAAATGACACGCGGTCAGCGGGCGAATAGCAGCCGACAAAGAAATACAGCTTCTCCGTCACAGACCCCGGGCTCATGAAGGCTTCGAAGACCTTTTGAACGTCGCGGATGCGATAGCCCGTCTCTTCCTCGGTCTCGGCGCGAATACGATCTTCCGGCGATGCGGACTCGAGCAGACCCGCCGGCGCTTCGATCAGGTCGTCCGCATAACCATTGGCGAAGGCCGGAAACCGGAACTGCCGTGTGAGCACGACCGTTCTGCGGTCCGGATCGAACAGCAGGATCGTCGCGCCATTGCCGCGGTCATAGGTCTCCCGCGTCTGTGTCTGCCAGCGTCCGTCGCGGCGGCGCAAATCGAAGGTGGTTTTCCTCAAGACGTACCAGTCGTCGGACAGCGTTTCGACGCTCTGGATGCGAACCCGGTCGTTGGAAAGCATGATCAATCCCAAGCGTGTTGAGTTTCGCGATCATTCGTGCAATATCGTGTAATGTCAAGATAACTCGTGCAGAAGCGCGTATGCTGACTCGACAACGCAAGTCGCTCATTCTGGAACGCCTCAAGGCCGACGGTCAGATCGTCGCCAAGGGTTTCGCGCTCGAAACCGGATTGTCGGAGGACACCATCCGGCGCGATTTGCGTGAACTGGCGGGCGAAGGTTTGCTGCAAAGGGTTCACGGCGGCGCGCTGCCAGCATCGCCGGCGGTGGCCGACCTTTCGAAACGCCAGCATATTGCGACCGACGGCAAGGCCGCGATCGGTCGTGCGGCAGCCGCGATGGTGCGGCCGGGACAATTCGTCTTCCTCGATGGCGGCACCACAACCGCCCAGTTGGCGAGACGCCTGCCCCATGATCTGAAGGCCACAGTCGTGACGCATAGCCCGAGCATCGCGGTCGAACTTGCCCATCACCCCCACGTGACGGTCGAGTTGATTGGCGGTCGCTTGTTCAAGCACTCAATGGTGTCGGTGGGCGTCGCGGCGCTGGAAGCTATCCGCAGGATTCGCCCCGACGTCTATTTCATGGGCGTCACGGGCGTTCACGAGGACTACGGACTGACGACGGGCGACCCGGAAGAAGCCGCGATCAAACGAGCAATCTGCGAACTGGCGGCGGAGACTGTCGTCCTTGCCTCCCACGAAAAGCTTGGCGCCGTGTCGCCGTGCATTGTTGTACCGCTGTCTCATGTCAGTTCGATCATCGCGGAAGGGCCGATGCCCGCTAAACTCGACGCGCGATTGCAAGATCTCAAAGTGGGCATCGTAACGGTTTGAACATTGTGCGCGTAGAGGCTGATGGAGTTGGCAACGACGGGCGCGAACAAGACGCGTCTACTGGCGGCTTTCGACAAACGCCGAAACCGCGTCGATAACCGCTGATGCGTCACACGCGTAAAGACCCGCAGAATTGAACGTATTATATTCGATGATCCTCATGCCGCCGTTTGTTTCGCAAACATCCGCAACATAAACATCGGCGGGCGCGAACAACCTCGCCGCCCGCTCCACCGTCGCCAGCGCCTCAGGATCGATCGATCGCTCCATCCACGGGCGTTCAAATTCTCTGTAGAAACTGAACGCCACGATGTTGCCGTTGACCACAACGGTGCGCCATTCGCGTCCGAGCGCCTGAGGCTTTGCGAGAATCACATCGAAATCATTCTCGGCAAGAAGGTCCGATTTTCTCAGATTCTCGACCCAGATGTCGATCTCTGTTCGGTCGACAATGGAGCCTGCGAAAGCCTTGCCGTCTGAATCCGGTTTGATGAAAAATGTTTGCCAATCCAGCGCGCGGACCTTGTCGGGCGCATCCGAAAAACGGCATTCTACGAGTTCGTGGTTGAGGAACAACTCGCCAAGCCGGGCCGCATAGGTCGTCGAGGAAAAGGCTTCGCTCGTCCAAACGCCCGGCTTCCATCCCTCCGCGGCGGCAAGTTTTTGAACCCCCAGCGATCCATACGCCACGCATGGTCCGCAGACGTCAGGAGTCGCTCCGACAAGTTCATGCGAAAACGGGATCATGCGGACGACATGGAACGGATAGTCCCGCGCCTTGAGATGGCCAACCATCTCGTTGAAACTCCGCTCCGAAAAGACGTTCGATTCCAGTATCCACGTGACTGGCATGCAGGATGTTCCGTCAGAGTGCGCCCTGAATTGTCGAGCCTTAACATGGTTCGCAATCATCGGGTGATGAGACTGCGCACGCCACGCCACACAAGTTTGAAACCCCGCCCTACCCCGATCCGTCTTGTGCTGGCACGGACCCGGAGTCTTCATGTGTCCATGGGCTTAACGAAACCGCCGCAACTTTCGCGCAAGTCACTCCGGGCCCCGACTGCGCCGTCGCTTGCTCTCTGTGCTGGGCGTTACGCCGCGAGAAGCTCATCCAGCTGCCCGAACTGCTCGCTGAAACCGCACGTGCTTTGCGATGCAATGGCTTCGTCGAGCGCTTCCTTTGTCGGATAGCGATCGTGCAAGACGACTTATGTCTCGCCGCCGCTTTCTTCGAACGTCACTGTCGTGACGGCCCCCGCTTCATCGCCTTCATCATTCGTCCAGACGAGTCGGGATGGCGGCGTCACTTCGATGTACCGGCCGAAGAACGGCATCGGCTTGTCGGACGACGGGTGGCCAAACTCCAGACGGTAGGAACCGCCGGCGCGAACATCCATCTCGCAAGACAGCATCGTCACGCCAAAGGACTTTGGCGCCCACCAGAGTTTGAACAAGTCGGGCGTTGTCCATGCCGCAAACACGATCCAAGCCGGGCCGTTGAAGGTGCGCGTGACGACAAGGTCGGTGTCCGACCGCCGTTCCACAAGGGTTGAATGTGTCCCGGACGTGGGATCATTCGCGTTGTTCGCGTTCATCGGCTTTCTCCTTCTGTTTCAATTCCTCGACGACCCTGTCCAACGCGTCGAAACGTGATGCCCAGATCTGGCGGTACGCCTCGATCCACGCGGTTTCCTCCGCCAGTGGACGAGGACCGAGTTTGCACGTCCTGACGCGCCCGATCTTCACGGTCGCCACGAGTCCAGCCTGTTCCAGCACCGTGACGTGCTTCTTCATGCCCGTTAGGGTCATGTGGAACTTTTCGGCAAGCTGAGTGATCGACGAATCGGCGCGGCCGAGGTGCTCCAGAACGCCGCGCCGGGTGGCGTCCGAAAGCGCGGCGAAGGAGGCGTCGAGATGATCTGCTATAAACTGAACCATTCAGTTCAGTTTATAT
>CANJEY010000131.1 GCA_947472615.1 Beijerinckiaceae bacterium | reverse complement strand
TCTTCGCCGCCTGCACGCGGGCGATCAGGTCTTCGGGAATCGGCTGGCGCGTCTCGTGGTGTAGGGCGAATTTGCGCAGGATGGCGGGCTGCATCAGCCAGTGCTCGTAGAGCTGCGAGGGAAGCTCGACGAAATCGCGCGCCACATTGGTGCCCGCCACCAGCGGATAGGTGACGTCCGACAGCATGCCGTGCATGGCGTGGCCGAATTCGTGGAACAGCGTGCGCGCGTCCCCAAGGCTGAGCAGGGCGGGGCGGCCGTCCGATGGGCGCGAGAAGTTCATCACGTTCAGCACGATCGGCCGCTGATCGCCGTCGAGCTTGTTCTGGTCTCGGAACGTCGACATCCACGCGCCGCTGTGCTTCGAGGCGCGCGCGAAATAATCGCCGATGAACAGGCCAATGTAGCGGTCGTTTGGTCCGCGCACCTCGAAGGCGCGCGCATCGGGATGATGCAGGGCGAGGCCGGGCTTCTCGGTGAACGTCAGTCCGAACAGGCGTTCCGCCGTATAGAAGGCGGCGTCGATCATGTTGTCGAGGGTGAAGTAAGGCTTCAGTTCGTCTTCGTCGATGGCGTATTCGGCGGCGCGCAGCTTCTCGGCGTAATAGCGCCAGTCGTGCGGCCCGATGTTGTCGTTGGAGCCTTCGCGGCTGGCTAGCGCCTGCAGCGCGTCGCGTTCGCGCGCGGCGCGCGTGCGGGCTGGCGTCCACACCTCGTCGAGCAGTTTGCGCACGTTGTCGGGCGTCTTCGCCATTGTGTTCTCAAGCTTGAAATGCGCGAAGCTGGCGAAGCCGAGCAGTTTGGCGCGCTCGGCGCGCAATTGCACGATCTCGGCGATGACGGCGCGATTGTCGGTCTCGCCGCCGTTTTCGCCGCGCGCGGTCCATGCGTCGAACGCCGTCTTGCGCAGATCGCGACGCGCCGAGAATTGCAGGAAAGGCTCGATGCTCGATCGCGACAGCGTCACCGCATGGCCTTCGGGCATGCCGCGCTGCGACGCGGCGGCCGCATCGGCGCGCATCGCGTCGGAGAGGCCCGCCATCGCGGCGTCATCCGGCAGTGGCAGCGCATAGGCGGCCTCGTCGGCCAGCACGTTCTGCGAGAAGCGCGTGCCGAGCGACGCGAGCCGTTCGATCACCGCCGCCAGACGCGACTTGGACGCATCGTCGAGTTGCGCGCCCGACGACACGAAGGCCTTGCGGGTGAGGTCGAGAACGCGGGCCTGTTCGGCGTCGAGGCCCAGAGTCTCGCGCGCGCTCCACAGCGCGTCGATGCGGGCAAACAATACGCTGTCCATGTAGATGGCGCTCGCGTGCCGGGCCATGATCGGCGCCATATCGCGCTCGACTTCCTGCAATTCGGGGCTCGTGTCCGCGGAGGTCAGATTCCAGAAGACGTTGCCGACGCGATCGAGTTCCTTGCCGGCGCGCTCGAGCGCCTCGACCGTGTTCACGAACGTCGGAGGTTCGGGATTATGAGCGATGTCCCGGATCTCCGCCGCATGCGCCGCAATGGCGCGGTCGAACGCCGGCCGGAAATGCGCGATCCTGATGTCCTGAAACGGCGGCAGTCCGTAGGGCGTCGTCCATTCGGACACGAAGGGATCGGATTTTGACAAAGCGGCCTCGCGTGAGTTGCGGCCCAATGGCCGCGCTGAACGGATCATCGCAATATAGGATGAACGGCGCGATAATCGAGGCGCGCCGCGCCTTTGCGCCTGACGATCGGGCGCTATGTGGTGGCGATGGCCAGCATCGGGAGACGCCAGCATGAAACGCTTCAGCTTTTTCGCTCTGGCGACGATGATCGCGGGCAGCGCGGGCGCAGTCGCGCAGGGCGGCGTGCGCACGGGCGCTGCGGCGTTCGGCGACTGGAGTACGGATGAGCCGGGCGTCACGCGCCTGATCCGTCCCGCCGATTTGCCGCAGCCGGGCGTCACGGGATCGCCGCCCGGACGATCACAGACGGGCGCGCATCAATTGCGCGTTCCGGCGGGATTTGCAGCCTCGGCATTCTCGCCGAAGCTGGATGGCGTGCGCGTCGTGCGCGTCGCCCCGAATGGCGATGTCTTCGCCGCCCGCACGCGCCCCGGAATCGTACAGGTGCTGCGGCCATCGGCTGATCGCGCCAAGGTCGACCGTGTCGAGACGTTCGCGTCCGGTCTGCAAGGCCCGTTTGGAATCGCGTTTTATCCCCCGGGTCCCAACCCGCAATGGGTCTATGTGGCTGAAACAACCCGCGTGCTGCGTTACGCCTACAAGCCCGGCGATCTCACTGCCTCCGCAAAGCCCGAAGTCGTCGTCAGCGGACTCGCGGGCGGCGGGCACACGACGCGCGACATCGCGGTCTCGCCAGATGGACGCACTTTATATGTGTCGGTCGGCTCGCAATCGAACGTCGCCGAAAGCATGGGCCGGCAGCCGGACCTTGCTTCATTCGAGCGCACGCACGGTCTAGGCGCGACATGGGGTTCGGAAGAATGGCGCGCCGCCGTGCTGGCGTTCGATGCGGACGGCAAGAACCGGCGCCCGTTCGCCAACGGCATCCGCAATTGCGCCGGTCTCGCGATCGAACCCCGAACCGGCGCGCCGTGGTGCGCCACCAACGAGCGCGACATGCTGGGCGACAATCTGCCGCCCGATTATGTGACGAGCGTGCAGCAGGGCCGGTTCTACGGCTGGCCCTGGTATTATATCGGCGCGCATCAGGACCCGCGACACGCCGGCGCCCGTCCGGATCTGAAGGACAAGATCACGATTCCGGACGTGCTGGTGCAGGCGCATTCCGCGCCGCTCGGTCTGGCGTTCAACACCGGCGACCAGTTCGGCGCAGAATGGAAGGGCGACGCCTTCGTGGCGCTGCATGGGTCGTGGAACCGCTCGACCCGCACCGGCTACAAGATCGTGCGTTTGCCGTTTCGCAACGGCAAGGCGACGGGCGAGTATCAGGATTTCGTCGTCGGCTTCGCTGCGAGCGAACGTGACGTGTGGGGACGGCCGGTCGCGACGGCCTTTCTGGACGAGGGCTCGCTGATCTTCACCGACGATGCCGGCGGTCTCGTCTGGCGCGTGTCGCGCGCGGCAAAATAGAAGCGCTCTACGGAGCCGCGCGCCGCGCGCCGATCAGATATTGCAGCGGCAGCGCATCCTGCTCGGCCTGATGCGGATCGAGGCCCAGCGCCTGCGCCGACGCGCGGATCGCCGCCAGCATCGCCGCGCCGCTCGAATTGTCGAACGAGCGCATCATCGCGGTTTCGAGCCCGAAGCCAGCATTGCGGAACATCTCGAAAATCGTCGTGCGGGTGAACCAGCGCAGATGCGTGCGATCGAGCAGGCCGGAGTCAGCGTACCGCAGATCGCCCATCAGCAGATGCGCCTGCACGCTCCAGTGCTGCATGTTCGGAATGCAGGCCAGCACGAGGTCGTCCGGGCGCATCAGGCGCGAGAGGCGCGCCAGCAGTCCCCACGGATCGCGCAGATGTTCGAGCACATCGCCGAAGATCCAGCACTGCGCCGGCGCGAGCGATTCGAGCAGTCCCGGAACCGCGTCCTCGATGTCGGCGACGATCACCCGGTTGCAATGGCGGCTGGCGAGTCCGGCCAGCGTGCCGTCGATTTCAACCCCGATGTATTCGCACGCCGCGTTGATCGCCATGTATTCGCGGGCGAGCGCGCCGCTGCTGCAGCCGATCTCGACGATGCGCTGCGCGGCCGCTGGAATCATCGCCAGCAGTTGCGGATTGTGTCGTTCGTGGCCGGGTGTGGGCTGCATGAGGTTCGCTCTTGAGGCTTTGGCAACCTAGATGCAAAATGCCCTGAATTGAAGCTGGACCGGCGCCGCATGGCGCGCGTTGGTTCTTGACGCGCCGCGCCCGACCTCATACGTCGCGATGGTTATGACCGACCGTGCGCCCTCGGCGGACCCGATTTCCACGCCATCTTCCGACATTTCGGCCGACGCTCCGGTGACGAGGCGCGAGGTGCGGCTCGTCTATGCGGGCTTCATGGTGGTGATGGCGCTGGCGGCGCTCGATCAGAGCGTCGTGGCGACGGCGCTGCCGCGCATCGTCAGCGATCTTGGCGGCATGGCCTATTTGTCGTGGGTCGTCACCGCCTATGTGCTTGCCTCCACGACAGTGATGCCCCTCTACGGCAAGCTCAGCGACCAGTATGGCCGCAAGCCCCTGATCTACGCCGCGGTGCTGATCTTCCTTCTCGGCTCGCTGCTGTGTGCGCTGTCGTCGTCGATGACGCAGTTGATCTGCTTCCGGATTTTGCAGGGCGTCGGGGCGGGCGGCCTCGTGCCGCTGTCGCAGATCATCATCGGCGATCTGGTGCCGCCGCGCGAACGTGGCCGCTATCAGGGCAATATGGGCATGGTCTACGCCGCCGCGACGCTGGGCGGGCCGGCGCTGGGCGGCATCATCACCGACGCCCTGTCGTGGCACTGGATATTCCTGCTGAACCTGCCGATCGGCGCGCTGGCTCTGGTGATGATCGCCCTCACCCTGAAGCGTCGACACAAGACCACGCAGCGCGCGATCGATTATGCGGGCGCGATCCTGTTGATGGGGGCGACGAGCGGACTGCTTTTGCTGCTCAGCCTCGGCGGCAAGCAATTGCCATGGTCGTCGCCGCAATTGATCGGGCTCGTCTGTTTCACACTCCTGGCGACGGCGGCCTTTGTCTGGCGCGAGAATCGCGCGGCCGAGCCGATCATGCCCATGTCGCTGTTCCGCCACCGGGTGTTCGT
The DNA here is from genome assembly GCA_947472615.1 of Beijerinckiaceae bacterium. Taxonomy (GTDB): domain Bacteria; phylum Pseudomonadota; class Alphaproteobacteria; order Rhizobiales; family Beijerinckiaceae; genus Terripilifer. The sequence continues at coordinate 5,992 of CANJEY010000131.1, read as the reverse complement.
GATCGCCATCTCGGTCGTGGCGCTGTCGTTCATGAGTTCGCAGGGCGCGAGCGTCTATTTCCCGCTGTTCTTTCAGGTCGTGTACGACGTGAAGATGTCGAACTCCGGCTGGCTCACCGCGCCGCTGATGATCGGCGTCGTGGTCTCGGCGCGCGTCAATGGCCGCATCGTGATGCGGACCGGGCGTTACAAGCCGCCGCAACTGATCGGCAGTTGCGCTTCCATCGTGGCTTTCGTCGGCCTGACATGGGCGTCGCTGAGTGCGCAGCCGATCTGGCTGATCGAGCCCTTCATCTTCCTCATGGGCCTGTCGTTCGGCCTCGTGAATCCGAACATGGTCGTGGCCGTGCAGAACGCCATCGAGCCGGCCCTGATGGGCACAGCGACGGCGGCGACGACGTTCTTCCGCTCGCTCGGCGGCGTCATGGGGGTCGCGTCTTGCGGCGCCATTCTCACCGCGCGCCTGTCCGATGCGCTGACTGGCGCGATTCTGCCCGGCGGCATCGATGGCGCGAGCCTGATGAACGGCGGGATCGTGCAAATTCAGGCGCTTGCGCCCGACGCGCAGGCTGCGGTCGTGGAAATTTACCGGCACGCCATCGGCATGACATTTGCGACCGGCATCTTTACGACGGCGCTGGCGCTCGGATTTCTGATTCTTTTGCCGGAACTGGAATTGAAGTCTCGGTCTTTATCTCCCGACGAAAAATTGAAGGGGGACTTGTCCAAACGCTGACCGCGACCATTTCTAGCTCGAACTTTGCAACTGCGGCGAACCGCCGCCGGGCAAGATTGGAACCTTTGCAGTACTGAACCGCTAATCGCCGTCGAATCAGGAATGTAATGCATTGCACAATTTGTCTTGCTGCGATGCACAAAATGGATTAGGTTGGAACTAACGATGAATCGAGACCCCGAAGAGGCTCCTATGGCGTCCGCCCGTCCCCGCACCCAGTCCAAACCCAAGACGAAGGGGAAAGTCCTTCCGCCCGTCCGGGTGAAATATCTGCCGCCGACCCTCGACGAGGCGATCTTCGCCGCCGAAGGCCTGACGGACGACATCGAGCAGCAGGCGGCCATTGCGTCAGACCTGATGGAAGTCCCGGCCGCCGAAGTGCTGGTGATGCTGAAAGAACGCGCCGCCATCGAGGCTAAGCGCGCTTCGTCCGGCCGCCTCACGCTCAAGTCGCCGCAGATCAATCAGGTGTTCGTCTCGCGCCGTTCGGGCTTCGAGCGCGCCGTCGTGGTCGAGCGTAAGCCGTCGCGCTTCGTCCGGCCGATGCTGAACCTGCCGATGCGCTGAGCGCATCAAGCTGAATTCGTGTCAAACGCGCGGGCTGTTCCCGCGCGTTTGCATTTTGGCCTATTTCACAGCCGCCTTCACGCGCGCCACGACGGCCGGCGGAAACGCGTAGAGCTTGATCAGGATCGAGCGGATCTTGTCGGGGCTTACGTATTCGACCTCGAGCTTCTGCTTTTCGGCGTCGGCCACGAAGGCCGGGTCTTTCACGGTATCCTCGAACGCCTTGCGCAGCGCCGCGAGCCTCTCGGCCGGAACGCCCGGTGGGGCCGCGAACGGCCTCGCGAACAGCGACGGCGACAGCATCAGCTCCAGCGCCTGCCTGTCGGCCTCGGTCTTCGCCAGGTCGAGCACGAGCGGCACCTCGGGATGCTTCGGGTGCTTGTTCAATCCCAGTTGCATCAGCACGTTGATCTTGCCGTCGCGCAGCCACTCGGGATGGGTCGATTCGATTCCCGTCCAGCCCCACGGGCAGAAGCCTTCGATCTCGCCCTTTTCCATCGCCAGCACGGCGTCAGCTCCACCGACATAGCCGTTGATGACTTTGAACTTGAGGCCAAGCACTTCGCGAAACAGAGTTGGATAGATGGTGGCGTCGGCGGCCGATCCGGTGCCGGCCATCAGCAGCTCGGTGGTGCGCAGATCCTCGATGTTCTTGGCTTTCGCCGTATGCCAGGCGACGCAGGCCGAGACTTCATTGGACGGGCTGCCAAGCCATTCGAGCTTCAGGGCGTCGAATTGCGCCTGCGAGCCGCCGAGCAGCGGATCGAGAGGGATCGTCCGGTTGAAGGTGCCGAACTCGGTGCCATCCTTTGGCGAGGTGTTGTAGAGCGTGTTGACGAGCGCCAGCCCCGCAGCGCCTGGCACGTTCTTAACGACCACGTTCGGATGCCCCGGCACATGGTTGCCGAAGTGCCGCGCCAGCGTCCGCGCATAGAGATCATAGGCGCCGCCCGGCCCGAAGCCGACCAGCACGTTGATGGTGCGGTTCGCGTAGAAATCCGACACCGCGTCGGCGCGCGCGGCGATCGATAGCGACAGTACGCATGCGGCCGCGCCGAGCAACTTGATGATTTTCATGTGTCCTCCCCAGAGGCGGCGTCTAGGCCGCCAGATTCAGTGCATCTTCGGCGCCTTGAACATGCCGGCCCGGTCGGCGGACGGAATGCGCAGGTCCAGTTTCTTGCCTTCGCGGATGACGAGAAGCGGAATTTCGATTCCCGCTACGCCGACGGACCAAACCTTGCGGTAGAGTCCGCCGAGGTCATGCACCGGCTGGCCGGCGACGCCGACGATGAGGTCGCCCCGCAGCAGGCCGGCGCGGCGCGCGGGACCGCGTTGCGCGCGGCCGATCACCACCAGATTCCCGTCGATTTCCGCTGCGTGGACGCCGAGCCACGGGCGCGGCGGGCGATTCGGCCGGCCATGCATGCGCAAGTCCTTGAAGATCGGCTTCAACAGATTGATCGGCACGAACATGTTGATCGGCTCGGGCTTCCCGCCATCGCGGGCGCGCTCGAGTTGCAGCGAACCGATGCCCAGCAGATCGCCGCCGCGCCCAATCAGCGCCGTGCCGCCCCAGTTCGGGTGCGAGGGCGCGATGAAGAGCGCGTCCTCGACCAGATATTCCCAATAGCCGGCGAATTCCTGCCGGGCTGTGATTTCCGCCGCCACCGAATGCTTGGCCCCGCCGGCGCCGCCGACGACCACGAGTTCGCCGATGCGGGCGGCATCCGAATCGCCGATTTCGAGCGCCGGCACGTCGATGCGGCCGAGCGTCTGCACCAGCCCGAAACCGGTCTCGTGATCATAGCCCAGCGTCGTGCCCTGAAACACCTTGCCGTTGGAAAAGCTCAGCCAGATCGTCTCGGCCTCGTTGATGAGATAGCCGATCGTCAGCATCCGGCCGTCGCCGATATGGACGGCGTTGCCCTGTCGCTCAGTGCCAAGCGTTTCGGCCGAATAGGCGTCCTGCGGCACGGTCGAGCGCAACGCCGCGACAGCGCCGAGCGCCTTGTCGAGATCGTATTCGTATTCGTCCGGCTTCGGCTGGATGCCGGACGGCACCCGCCACTCGGGCCCTGAGGACATGTGTCGCTCCCTGTGCGTCCAATATCATCGCTTGCGGGCCCGGCCGCAAGCAGGGTCAGCAGGATGTAACCGCAACCGGCCGTTCAGGGTCGTCAGCGTCGATCCTAGCAGGCGCGCGCAGGCGTAGATCGCCGAAATGTGCGGCGTCGGCGTCCCGGTGATGCGGCCCAGTTCGATGACGGCCCCGACCAGAGCTTCGAGTTCCAGCGCGCGGCCCGCCTCCACATCCTGCAGCATCGAGGTCTTGTGTTCGCCGACGGCGGCCGCGCCCGCGATGCGCTTCTCGATCGGAATACGGAAGCGAATGCCGAGCTTCTCGCCCACAGTCTGCGCCTCGCGCATCATGTCGGCCGCCAACTGGCGCGTCTCCGGAAAGGCGCAGATTCCAGCCAACGTCGCGTGCGTGAGCGCGCTCACCGGATTAAACACCAAATTACCCCACAGCTTCGTCCAGATCTCGGCGCGAATGTCGCTGACGACGGGCGACTTGAAGCCTGCCGCCCGGAACATCTCCGACATGGCCTTGATGCGCTCGGTCGGGGCGTTGTCGATTTCCGACAGCGAGAAGCGATTGCCCTCAATATGGCGAATGACGCCGGGCGCGGCGATTTCGCCAGCCGGATAGACGACGCTGCCGATGATGCGGTCGGGATCAATGCCGCGCGTCACCACGCCGCCCGGATCGACGCTGTCGAGCACACGTCCGTCATGCTCGCCACCGAGCTTGAGGAAGTACCACCACGGCACGCCGTTCTGCGCTGACAGCACCATCGTTCCGGCGTCGTAAAGCGACGGCAGATCAGGGATGACGGCGGCGACCTGATGCGCCTTCATGCCGAGAATGACGAGATCCTGCGCGCCGAGATCGCCCATGCGGTCCGACGCCTTCAACTGCGCAATCGTTTCCGCGCCATCTTCGCCAATCAGTTTCAGCCCGTCGCGCCTGATTGCTTCCAGATGTGCGCCCCGCGCCACGACGCTGACGTCAGCGCCGGCCTGCTTGAGGCGCACGGCCAGAAGCCCGCCGATGGCGCCGGCGCCGATCACGCAAATTCGCATGGATGTTCCCCGGTCACGGAATGCTGTTCTGCCCCGTGTGGGCCAAGGCTCGCTCCGAGGCAAGCCTGCACATTGCGTGGGCAGCCGGATCGGCCTAAGACCGCCGGCGGCGGGCGTTCACAAGTCCGCGAATGTGGAGGAATGCACGGGTGCTGGGCGGCTTTCTGGCGCTGATGTCGGCGCTGACATTTGCGATGAACAACGCCTGCGCCCGCAAGGGCGTCCTCAGTGGATCAGTGCTTCAGGCGCTGTCTATTTCGGTGCCGCTAGGCGTGCCGTTTCTGTTCGCCGCAACCGTGATCTTCGGCGGATTTCCGGCCATCGCGAAATTCTCGACGCCGTCGCTGCTCTGGCTCGGGGCAGCCGGCATCGTCCACTTCGTGATGGGCCGCTATTGCAATTACCGCGCGACGAAAGCCATCGGGGCCAATCTGGTCGGTCCGCTGCAGGACATGAACATCATCTACTCGATGGGCATGGCGGTGTTCTGGCTCGGCGAACAATTGAACGTGCTGAAGTTCATCGGCTTTGCGCTGGTGATGTTCGGCCCTGTGATGACGCTGAGCGTGCGAGCCCGCGCCAACAAGAAGCCGCCGGACGCGAAGCCCAAAAAGGTACCGGCCTTCACGCCGGTTTACGCCGAAGGCTATCTGTTCGCCCTGTTGTCGGGCCTTTGTTACGGCACGAGTCCGATCCTCGTGCGGCAGGGTCTGGCGCAGGCCGATCTCGGCGCCAGCATCGCGGCGAGCTTCGTGTCCTATTCAGCTGCGGCTTTCGTGGTCCTGCTGCTCATGCTCATTCCGGGCAGCGTGCAGGATGTGAAAAGGCTCGATCGCAAGGCCGGCAAATGGTTCGTCATCGCGGGCGTCTTCGTGGCGATTTCGCAAATGCTGCGCTACATGGCGCTATCGGTTGCGCCCGTCACAGTGGTGGCCCCCATCGGTCGTCTCAGCTCGATCTTTCGCGTCTACTTCGGCTGGCTGATGAACCGTGAACACGAGGTGTTTTCGAGTCGCGTGATCGTCGGCACCGTCGTGTCGCTGCTCGGCGCCTTGGTTCTCTCTCTCGACACCGGTTATGTTGTGTCGCTCGGCAACTTCCCCGACTGGATGGTAACCGCGTTGCGGTGGCGCTGGCCCGGATAGCCGCCTCGGCGCGGCGGATGTGGAAAATTACGACATGCCCACCGCATCGCCGGAGCCGCTTTCCAACCGACGCATCGCGGCGATCTTTCTGCGATTCAGCCTGATCTTCTGGCGCGACGGCTCCGCGTTGCTGGCGTGGTCGCTGAGCGTCGGCATCTTTCTCGTCACGCTCGCCATGGTCGCCGCAACCGTCGGCATCAACCGCTGGATGGCGATCTTCTTCAACGCCATCGAAGCGCGCGACCCTGTGGCGATTCGCGACGGCCTGATCGTCATTCTCGGCTACGGCTTGCTGGCCGCGGCGGCGACGGGCCTTTGGAACTGGCTGCGCATGCGCATCCAGATCGCCTGGCGCGAACGATTGACGCGCGAACTCTATCGCCGTTGGTCGGCGGCC
>CANJEY010000130.1 GCA_947472615.1 Beijerinckiaceae bacterium | reverse complement strand
CATGCCGGCAAGAAAATCGTTGATGCCGCCCGAGTTGTCCGCCAGGGCCTTCGAAAAGGCCTGCACATTTCGGATCGTCTCGGAAATCGACGTTGAGTTCTCGGTGACGAGCTTGTCGACGTGTTCGAGCATGGCTTCTGTCTTGCCCGACAGCCGCTGCACGGTTTCGACGATGTTCTGGAAGTCCGATCGTTCAGCCGTGATGATTGGCGGCGCGCCGTCGATGCCTGCCAGTTGCTCGGCCCCGGCGGTGCCGCCGCTCAGCGCGATGGACGCGACGCCGGTCAACAACTGGTATTCGAGCCGGGCGGTCGTGCCCTTCTTCAGCGGGGTGCGGCGGTCGACGTCGATCAGGGCGAAGACCTGTCCGGAGCCGTCGGGCATCAGGTCGACGACGCTCACCTCGCCGACCTTCAGACCATTGAACAGAACCTGCGCGCCGCGCGAGAGACCCGACACCGGCGTCGTGAAGAGGATCTGCACGGTCGAGCGCCCGTTACGCTTGTCGGCCCCGGAAAACCAGCCGACAAACGCGATCGCAGCCGCCATCACCGCCAGGGTGAAAGCGCCGATCAGGGCATAGTTTGCGCGGGTTTCCATCGAACTCCGATTCTGCTGCGCCGCAAGACGCATGACGACATTCGCAGTCTTTCAGGGCGCTTTCAAGACGCGCCCTTCGGCGGCGTTTCCAGATTACGGGCCCGTTTGCCGTGGAAGTAGGATCGCACCCACGGGTGATCGCTCGCCAGCATGTCGGCGACCGTCCCGGTCAGCACAACCTTCTTGTCCGCCAGCGCTGCGATGCGGTCACAGATGGAGAACAGACTGTCGAGATCGTGCGTAACCATGAACACGGTCAGGCCCAACGTTTTTTGCAAGGTCGCGATCAGTTCGTCGAATTCGGCCGCGCCGATCGGATCGAGGCCCGACGTCGGTTCGTCCAGAAACAGAATGTCGGGATCGAGCGCCAGCGCGCGCGCCAGCGCGGCGCGCTTGATCATGCCGCCCGACAATTCCGCCGGAAACTTGTCGGCGGCGTCGAGCGCCAACCCCACCATCTCGATCTTGAGCATGGCGAGCTCATCCATGAGCTTCTGCGACAGGTTCAGATACTCTCGCATCGGCACCTGAATGTTCTGCTTCACGGTCAGGCCGGAAAACAGCGCGCCGTGCTGGAACAGCACCCCGAACCTCTGTTCGAGCAACCGCAGGTCGCGGCCCGAAATGGCGTCGAGATCGCGGCCCAGCACCTCGATGCGCCCGGCGCGCTGGCGCACGAGACGCAGGATCGTGCGGGTCAGCACCGATTTGCCGGTGCCGGAACCGCCCACGAACCCCATCACCTCGCCGCGATAAACGTCAAGATCGAGATGATCGAGAATGATCTTGCTGCCGAACCCGACCGTCACGTCCCGCACCCGGATCGCGACCTCGCGTCCACCCTCGCTCCTGCCGGGGCGGCGCTCCACCTGAATGTCGCGCGGCGGGGGAATGATGTCGGGCGCGTCGCTCATGTGCGGCTCAATAATCGATCGACGCGAACAGCATGGCGAACAATCCATCCATCAGGATCACCATGAAGATGGATTTCACCACCGACGCCGTAACCTGACCGCCGAGCGATTCCGCCGATCCTTCGACCCGGAAACCCTCGACCACTGCGACCATGCCGATCACCATCGCCATCACCGGCGCCTTGATGATCCCGACCAGAAACGTGTTCATGGCGATCGCCGACTGCAGCCGTGACATGAATACGTCCGGATTGATGCCCCCATAGGTCCAGGCGACCAGCAGGCCGCCGAACAAGGCCGACAGATCGGCAATGAAGGTCAGGATCGGCAACGAGACGAGCAGCGCCAAAAGGCGCGGCATCACCAGCACATCCACCGGGTCGAGACCCATGACGCGCAGCGCGTCGATCTCTTCGCGCATTTTCATGGAGCCGAGTTCGGCCGTCACCGCCGAGCCCGAGCGGCCTGCGACCATGATCGAGGTCAGCAGCACCGCAAGTTCGCGCAGCACCAGAATGCCGATCAGGTCCACCGTGAAGGTCGCCGCGCCAAATCGGCTGAGCTGGAACAGGCCCTGCTGCGCCACGATCCCGCCGACCAGAAAGTTGATCAGCGCGATGATCGGAATGCTGCGGAACCCGAAACTCTCGATGTGAAACACCACCGACGTGCCGCGAAACTTCCCCGGCCGCACGATAAGCCGCCCGAACGCCGCCACCACCTGCCCGAAGAACGCCACGCCGTCGTAGAAATCGTTCCACGCGCCCACAACGCTCGCGCCCACATCCGCCAGCATGTCGACAATGTAGTAGCCCCGCTTCGGCGCCTCGTGCGCGAAGTCGCGCCATGCCGCTTCCTTCAGCAGGATCGCCTGCTCGGGGGTCGCGCCCTCGATCGTGGCGTTGACGCCGCTCGCTTCGAGTTCGGCGCGCGTGCGGTCGATCAGCCATGCTCCTGCGGTGTCGAGGCTTTGCAGGCGCTTCAGATCGAACACGACTTCGCGTACATCGGCGTCAAGGCCGAAACGCTGCTGCGCCGCCGTTTCCATGATGCGGCCGCGCGCAATGCTCCAGCGTCCCGACAGATCGAGACGCACGGTTGCGCCGAGGCGCCGGGATTCATATTGGGGTTCGTCCGCCATTCAACCCGTAGATGCGGCGCGCGCAGGCGCAATCGTCCACCAGTCTTAACGCAGCGGCGACCCAGAGGGAAACTTTCGCTGCGCGTTCAGTCGGAGAGATATTTTTCAGCTCGGCCTTTCGCGCCGATCAGCGCCGGTTTGTCGATCCCGCAGCGGAAGCCGCGAGCCGTCTCGTCGGCGGCCTTGCGGGCGAGTTCGTTGGCGTCGCGGTTCGCCTCGGCGTCCACATAGGCGACGTGGCAGATTGGCCCAGGCGCCAACCGCGTCACCACCAGCACCTCCAGCTTCTTCGGATCGCCATTGTCGTCGACCGGATTGAGCCGCCAGCGCAGGATCGTGGCGAACGGCTTGCGTGCGCCCCCCTCCGCGACGATGCGCCATTCCAGCATGTCGCCGACGGAATTCAGCGGCCCGAAGAACACTTTCGCAGCCGGCTCCGCCGACGGCTTGCGGCCATAGGACACCGCTACGCGCGAATCGTCCTCGTACAGGGTCACCGCGATGCCGCCAAAACCCTTGCACACCGCCGTCGAACCGATCTCCTGCCCGTCCTGCTTCTCGATGCGGGTCTTGCAGTCACTGCCTATGGTCTTGGTGTAGGCGCTCGTGGGCGTCTGGGCGGCGGCGGCCGTCAGGCCAGCCCACAAAATCAGCGGCGCGAGAAACAGACGCATGCGAAACCCTCCGGTGGACCGACCCTATCTGGCCGTTTCCAGTCCGGAAATCCGTGCGTCAACGCACGCGTCTGTCGGCGGTCAGGCGGCGCAGCCCTGTTTGGCGCGCGTCAGCCAAAGCCAACGGCTGAGCGTCAATTGCTGCGGCTCCTCGTCCCGCCACCACGTGGCGTCACGCAGACGGCCGCTTTTGGGATCGAACTGGATGCTTTCGGGGCCGTCGTCGACGCGGCCGAGCTTGCCGTTCAGGAAGAAGTAGATTTCTTCCACCCGCCCGGTGTCGAGATTGTAATAGATCGCCGCCGGTCCATCCTCGCGATGCAGGACGCCGTAGCGGTACCAGGTTTCCCATGCGATGCCGCCGTCGCAGGTGCGGCGCATCGTGGCGGCGGGGCCATCGAGGCGATGCAATTCCCCGTCGAGCAAATAGGTCTCGGTGAAGACCGCTCCGTTCTCGACAATCTTGTATTCCAGCATCGGCGTATCGGTCACGCGCGCAGCTCCGGCGGAAGGGGTCACGGCCGCTTATTATCATGCGCAATCGCGGGGTTGTGAACCGCCGCGCGTCAAGGTTACTGCTTCGGCTTCGTCAACTTCGCCACAATCGCAAATCCGCCGAAACCAATCGCCGCGAGGCCCGCCATCAGCCCGTAGGTGCGTTCGCCCCAGTCGGCATAGACCTGACCGATGACCAGCGTCGCCACCGCGAGGCCGAGACTGACGGACGCAGCCAGCCATCCCTGCGCCTGCGCCCGGTGCGCCGATCCCGCCAGCGACGCCAGCAGGTAGACGCTGCCCAGATGCGTCGCGGCGAATGTCAGCGCGTGCATGGTCTGCAGCGCCAGCAGAACCGGCGGCGACGGATCCGCCATCATGGCGAGCCAGCGCAGGATGCTGCCGGCCGCGCCGACGAACAGGAAGGCGCGCGCTTTCGCTTCTCCCCCGAACCAGCGGCCCGCCGCCAGAAAGAACGCGATTTCCGCGCCGACGCCCAGCGCCCACGCCGCGCCGGTGAATCCCGACGACAAGCCTTTCGCCTGCCAGTGCAACGAGGCGAACGAGTAATACATCGCGTGGCTCGCCTGCACCGCCCCCGCCGACACCACCAGAACCGCGATGATCCGCAGCCGGCCCAGGGGCCGGGTGGGACGATGAGTGCCGCGCGCCGGCGCATGTCGCCCCTCGCGCCGGGCCAGCAACAGGGCGGGCGCGATGGGGGCGAAAGAAGCCGCAGCGATCAGCCATGCGATGCCGGATGTCGGCAGCAGGCCGATCGTCCAGCCGCCGAGCAGCATGGCGGCGAACACGGTCGCCGACCCCCACACGCGGGTGCGGCCATAGTCGAGCGGCTTTTCGCCCATGTCGAGACGGCGGCGCACTTCGCTCAGCGTCAACGCATCGGCCAGCGGCAGCATCGGCCCCTGCGCCAGCGCCAGCAGGCACACCAGCAGCGCCAGCGGCCAGAATCCCTGCGTGAACACCAGCCCGGCGCTCAGCAGCATCGACGCCACCGCCGAAAACGCCAGCGTGCGGGCGAGCCCGGAACGCCGATCGGCGATCGCCGTCACAACCGGATTGCCCACGAGCCGCGTCAGCATCGGGATCGTCAGGATGATGGAGATCTGGCTGTCGGTCAGCCCCTGCCCGGCCAGAAACACCGGAAAGAACGGCAGCGTGACGCCCACGTAGAGCATGGCCGCGCCGAACAGGATCGACAGATGCAGACCGGAAATCGGCCGGGTGTGCGGGTCGCCGGAGACGGCGCGCGGGTCGCTCACCCGCCTATTCCATCACCGCCGCCTTCAGGATGTTCACCATGATGGCCTGCGCGGGCTTCTTCGACTGGTTGCGAATGACGTGCGGCCTGTCGCAGCGGTAGCGCAGCGTATCGCCAGCCCGGGCGATTTCGATGACGCCCGCGACCTCGACCTCAAGTTCGCCTTCCAGCACCGACAGGCTTTCGACGGAGCCGCGCTGGTGCGGATCGGACGCCAGCTGCCCGCCCGGATCGGCCGAGAACAGATACCATTGCAGCCATTCGACGGTCTTGATCCAGCCCACGATGGCGAGCCGGCACTTGCCGTCGTCGGACACCAGAATCGGCGTCTCGCCCTTGCTGGATTTTTCGAGGAACGGCTCATCCTCCGCGCCCTGAAGCACGCGCTCGATCGACACGTCGAGGGCCTGCGCCAGCCGCCAGATCGTCGCCAGCGTGGGATTGGTCTCGTTGCGTTCGATCTGGCTGATGATGGACTTGGCGACGCCGGAATGCTCGGACAGTTCGGATAGCGACAGATTATAGGCCTTGCGCAGCCGCTGGACGGTCTTGCCCAACTGGCCCGACAGCGCCTGCGCGCCCGCCTCCAGAGCCTTGACCTTGTCTCGCCCCTCGACTCCCACCGCCGTCCCACCCCGTTCACAGAGTTCGGGATAATAAACGATTTTGTCTGGAATACAGAACAAAATTGCTGGATTGCCCGGTCCGTTGTACAGCCGGACGATGTCAGCAACCTTTTCCGACCACCGACGCCACGGGGTTCATCATGGATGAGACGGCCACGCCCGTTCCCGCCCCGGAGCCCTGCCCGCATTGCGTGAAGCCGCCGGAGCTTTGCGTCTGCGAGGGTATTGAGCCGATCAAGAACCGCATCGGCCTGCTGATCCTCCAGCATCCGCAGGAACAGGACCGCACGCTCGGGACGGGACGTCTGGCGAAGCGGCATCTGATGAACTCGGACTTCCGCATCGGCCTGTCCTGGCCGAGCCTGTCGAAGGCGCTGGGTCGCGACGCCAATCCGGCCGACTGGGCGATCCTGCATCTGGGCTCGGCCCGAAGCTCCGATCTGCCGCGCGACCGCGAGATCGTGGCGCTGGACAAGAAGGGTGTTGCCCTGCCCGAGCAGGACAAGGCGCTGAAAGGCATCAGGGGCGTGGTGATCTTCGATGGCACCTGGAGTCAGGCGAAGACCCTGTGGTGGCGCAACGCCTGGGTGCTCAAGGCCCGGCGCATCGTGCTCAACCCCAAACAGCCTTCGCTCTACGGCAAACTCCGCCGCGAACCGCGCCGCGAGGGCCTCTCGACCATCGAGGCGGCGGGCTTCGTGCTTTCTCGGCTGGAAAACAAGCCGGATCTCGAAACGGCCCTGAAAGGCAGCTTTTCGAAGATGCTGGCGAAATACCGCGCCGCCAATCCGGCGCCGCCGAAGCGGCCGCGCTGACTACCGGAACAACGCCAGATCCACCACGTCGCCCATGTGCAGATAGCCGGCGTCGCTGGGGTGCAGATGGTCGCCGCAATCCCACTTGGGCAGCAGCTTGGTCGGCGATTCCGGATCGCGCAGCGCCGCCTCGAAATCCACGACCGCGTCGAACACGCCCGACGTCCTGATCCATTGGTTGACGGCGAGCCGCACTTTGTCGCGATCTGGCGTCCAGACGCCCGGCGTGAACGTTTCGTTCTCGAACGGCATCAGGGTGCCGCCGTAGATTTTGAGCCCCGCCGACTTCGCCCGGATCGCGAACTGGTTCAGCCCGTTGATGAGGCCGGGCGCGCTCGCTTCCTGCGCGGGTCCGCCGCGCTTGTTGCGCAGGTCGTTGACGCCGAGCAGGACGATCACATGCGTGACGCCCGGCTGCGCCAGCACGTCGCGGTCAAACCGCTTGAGGCCGGAATCGCCGGTCACATCATTGAGCATCCGGTTGCCCCCGATGCCCTGGTTCATCACCCCCATGCCCTGCGCGCCCCATTGGGCGACGACGCGGCGGGCGAGTTGATCGGGCCAGCGGTGATTGGCGTCGGCCTGCGAAATATTGGCCTCCGTCAGCGAATCGCCGAACGCCACCAGCCCCGGCGTCCCGGCCGGCGTCACGACCTCGACCGCCGTGGCGCAGAACCAGCTCTCCGCCTGATCGGCGACCGGCAGATCGGCCGCCTCGACGAAATCGCCGGGCATGGAGATGAAATTCGTCTGTTTCGCGGTCTTGTGGCCGCTGAAATGCGTGTGGGCGTCCGGCAGATGGAAGCTGATCGCCACGTCCGACAGCGGCGCGACATCGAGCGAAGCCGGATCGCTGACCATCAGCGCGCCGGGCGCGATCGTCACGTCAGGTGAGCCGCAGAATGTGAGCTTGCGCGAGCTTCCAGCATCGATGGACGCGCCGCCCCTGCGCCGCGCGATGGCCGCCGACGCGATGCGCACCGGCGTCTTGCCATGCACGTTGCTGAACCGCGCCCGCACGGTGGAGCCGCCGATGCTGACATGCGCGATCATGCGGAACGTGCGGTTCTCGAAGGCGAAATCCTCCAGCGCCGCGGGCGCTGTGGTCCATGTGCCGGTCCAGTGCATGCATCCTCCCGAATTTGACAAAAGCTTTCGTCAGCAAACGGGGCGGTGTCAAATGTGAAGATGTGAGACGGAAGCGGCGAGGTCCCCTCATGGTGAGGAGGCCGCGTAGCGGCCGTCTGGGCGATCTAAGATCGCCAGAACCACGAGGGAACCGAAGCGCAAGCTATGGATTGCTTTCTGCCCTCGCCCTTCGAGACGCGGCTGACGCCGCTCCTCAGGGTGAGGGCTCGACTGGACACGATGTCAATCGACGCAACGCAAGCGCGTGAGGACCGTTCGGCTTGCGCCCTGCCGCCGCGCGACTATGGTGCGCGCACTTCAACCATCGGGGATCGAATTTTGACAGGGGCCGGCACCGACAAGACGCGGCCGACGATCGAGGGCGGTCCGGCGATCATTCTGGTGCGCCCGCAACTGGCGGTGAACATCGGCATGTGCGCCCGCGCCATGGCGAATTTCGGCCTCAGCGACCTGCGCCTCGTCAATCCGCGCGAAGGCTGGCCGCGCACCGGCGCGCTGCGAAAGGGCGCCTATGCGGCCGCCGCCGGCGCCGTGCATCTGCTCGAACAGGCAAAGCTGTATGACAGCGTCGAGGCGGCCATCGCCGATCTGAACATGGTGTGGGCCACCACGGCGCGCGAACGCGGACAGGGCAAGCGCGTCGAGCCGCCGTCGCGCGCCATGACCGAAACCGCGGCCGGCTACGCCGCAGGCGAAAAGCACGGCGTGATGTATGGCCCTGAGCGCACCGGCCTCGACAACCACGATGTGGCGCTGGCCGACGGCATCATCACCTTTCCGGTGAACCCCGCCTATGCGTCGCTCAATCTGGCGCAGGCGGTGCTGCTCACCGGCTACGAATGGTTCCGCGCCGCCCACGGCGAGGCGATGCCGTTCGTCGCGCCCGAACGCTCGACACCGGCGCAACGCGAAATGGTGATCTCGTTTTTCGAGTTCATCGAAGGCCATCTGGAGACTAACGGCTTCTTCCGCCCTGCCGGAAAACGCCCCGTCATGCAGCGCAACCTGCGCAACATGTTCCATCGCATGCAATTGACGCAACAGGATGTGCGCACCCTGTGGGGCGCGATGGTGCGGCTGATCGAAGGTCCGCGCAAGGACGTGCAGACCCGCAAGCGCATCCGCCAGCCGAAGAAAAAGCCGGAATCTGACGCGACTGACACGCCGCCTGCCTCGGGCGAGACGAACTAGGCGCGCAGCAAGCGCGAACCTAATTCGCCTGATAATTCGGCGGCGGACACGGAATGCCGAGATTGTCGCGAAGCGTCGAACCTTCGTATTCGGTTCGATAAAGCTTGCGCCGCTGCAGTTCGGGTACAACAAGCTCGACGAAATCGTCGATGCTGGAGGGCAGCACGGCGGGCAAGACGTTGAAGCCGTCGGCGGCCTCTTCCTTCACCCACTTCTCCATCTGGTCCACGATGTCTTTCGGCGAACCGATGACCAGATGATGGCCGTGGCTGATGACGGTCGATTCGTACAATTGCCGCAGCGTCCAGTTGTGTTCTCGCGCCAGCCGCAAGTTGAGTTCCGCGCGGCTGACAAGGCGCACGTCAGAACGCAGCTTGTCCGGCAATGGTCCGTCGGGATCGTAGCCGGTGAGATCGCCAAAGAAGCGCGCCAGCCGTTCGAGCCCGACGAGCGGATCGAGGTAATCCAGCATCTGCCGGTATTTCGCCTGCGCTTCTTCGGTCGTGCGGCCGACGACAGGCAGGATGCCGGGGAGGATCTTCACGTGATCAGGGTTGCGTCCATACTTGGCGACGCGCTCTTTCGACGACTTGTAGAACACCTGCGCGTCCTCGAAGCGCGTCTGCAGCGCATAGACAATGTCGGCGACCTGCGCGGCGAATTCGACGCCGTCGCCCGAGGCGCCCGCCTGCGCGATGATCGGCCGGCCCTGCGGCGAGCGCGGCGACAGCAGCGGCCCCTTCACCTTGAAGAATTCGCCGACGTGATTGACCGGATGCATTTTCGTCGGATCGAAGAACATGCCGGTTTCGCGATCGTGCGGAAATGCGCCCTCTTCCCACGAATCCCAAAGTCCGAACACGACGCCGAGCGCTTCGCGCGCGCGCAGGTAGCGCCTGCTCTTCTCGAGAATCTTGTCGTCCCCGAAATTCTGCGCCTCCTCGTTGCGCGACGACGTGACGACGTTCCATCCGGCGCGGCCGCCGCTCATGTGGTCAATCGACATGAACTGGCGCGCAAGCTGGTAGGGCTGATGAAAGGTCGTCGACGCGGTGGCGACGAGGCCGATCTTGTCGGTCGTCTGACTGAGCGCCGCCAGCATAGTCAGCGGTTCGAGCTCCCCCATGCCTTCATGATGACGGCCGAAAACACCCTTGGGCGAATCGGGAATCACCAGCGCGCTGTGGTCGGCGAGAAAAACGAAATCGAACAGGCCGCGCTCGGCGGTCTGCGCCACCTTGATGGCGAATTTGATGTCGAGCCCGCCGTTTGCGGGCACATTCGGATCGCGCCACGCGCTGGGCGAATAACCAAGCCCCCGCATCGAGAGACCGAGTTTGATTTGCGTCATGTGCGCCCCGACAGCAAAGGCCGCAACGAACGCGCGGCCATGATCTGAATTCCGCGCGATCTTTGCCCACCCCATGTGCGTTTGCAAAGGAATTGTCGGAAGCGGCCGCGCGACCGAAGCTATGTCCAAGATAGGAGAAATAGCGCCAGCTTGCGCTCGTTTTCACAGACGTCAGTGCATCGGCCTTGAAATTGCTAGGGCGATCAAGTCAAATCGCACACGACCGCGCGATGAGCGCGACAATTCGCCCATCAGGGCGCAGGAGACGAACATGCATCTCAGCCGGACACGCTTCGCCGCCGTCCTGTCGGCCGCCCTGACGGCTGCTGTCGCGGCATGTTCCGGCCATGCCGCCATCGCACAGGATTCCGACGCCGCCATCGCGAATTTCTATCGCGGCAAGCAATTGCGTATGATCATCCGTTCGACCGCAGGCGGCGGATACGATCTCTATTCGCGCCTGCTAGCGCGGTTCATCGGCGATCATATTCCCGGCAAGCCCACCGTGAT
>CANJEY010000129.1 GCA_947472615.1 Beijerinckiaceae bacterium | reverse complement strand
TCCTGCAGCGTGATGCCGGCGAGCGACGGCGTCTCGCGCACCACGGACACGAAGCGCGCCGCGAGCAGCGAATGGCCGCCGAGATCGGTGAAGAAATCCGCGTCGAACGGGATCGTCTGCGGCGGCAGCACGCGCTTGGCGGCGGCCAGCAACGCTACTTCGGTCGGCGTGCGCGGTTCTTCCTGTTCGTCGGTCGAGGCCGGCGGGGCCGATAGCGCTGCCTTCTTCAGCAGGTTGCGGTTGACCTTGCCGGATGGCAGACGCGGCAGCTCCGCCACGGTCTCGAATCGCGCCGGCACCATGTAGGCCGGCAATTGTTCGCGCAAGGCGGAACGCAGGGTGCGCGGCTCGACGTCAGCGCCGCTCTCGGCGACCATGAAGGCGACGAGTTGATCCATGCCGTCGTCGTTGCGCAGCACGACCGCCGCATGCGTGACGCCATCGATGTCGGACAGCTTCGCCTCGATCTCGCCGAGCTCGACGCGGAAACCGCGGATCTTGACCTGATCGTCGATGCGGCCGCGGAACAGGATCGCGCCGTTCTCGTCGATCGCCACCGCATCGCCAGAACGGTACAGAACCGGATCGACGCCGCCCTGCGCGAACGGATTGAGGATGAATTTCTCGTCGGTGAGGTCAGGACGGCCGAGATAGCCGCGCGCCACGCCCGGCCCGCCGATTAGCAATTCGCCCTCGACGCCGATCGGCAGCAGTTTCTGCTGCTCGTCCGCCACGTAACACGTGTAGTTCGGGATCGGCCCGCCGATGGTGATTGGCTCGTTCGGCCGCACTTCCGAACAGGTGGCCACGACCGTGGCTTCGGTCGGCCCGTAGCTGTTGAAGATCTTGCGTCCCGGCTTGCACCAGCGCGACGCTACGATCGGCGGGCAGGCTTCGCCGCCCAGAATGATGACGCGCAGCGAGACGATGTCGCGCGACAGCATGGCCAGCAGCGTCGGCACGGTGTCGAGCACCGTGATGCCGGCCTCTTCCATGATGTCAGGCAGGCGGTCGGCTTCGCCCATAATGGCGGGCGTCGCGACGAACAGTGTCGCGCCCACCAGATACGGCACCCAGATTTCTTCCATCGACAGGTCGAAAGCGACCGACGCGCCCTGAAACACGACGTCCGTGCTGGTCAGCCCGTAAATCTCGTTCGCCGACCGCAGGTAATGACAAATGTTGCGGCCGGTGATGACGATGCCCTTCGGAGTTCCGGTCGAGCCCGAAGTGTAGATCATGTAGGCGGGATGGTCGGGCGTCGCGCCAGCGGCGCGGGCGTCGACCTCGAATTCGTCGCTGGCGTCGACCAGATCTGATTCGCGCAACACGTCGCACGGAACGCGGCCGGCGGCGCGCGACGAATAGCCCTCGTCGGTCAGAAGCGCTCGCGCCTTGCAGTCTTCGAGACAGACTGCGATGCGCTCGATGGGCGCATCGGCGTCGAACGGCAGCCAAGCCGCGCCGGTCTTGGCGATGGCGATCTGGCCGATCAGCAGGTCCGCGCCGCGCGGCATCCACAGGCCGATGACGGAGCCCGGCCCAGCGCCGTGGCGAATGAGCCCTCGCGCCACGGATGTGGCGATGGCGTCGACTTCGGCATAGGTGAGCTTGCGGTCGCCGGCGATCATGCAGATCGAATCCGCATAGGCCGCCGCCGAAACCGCGAAAATTTCGCTCAGCAGTTCGTCGCGCAGGAAGTCGGGGCGAAGCGCACCGCGCAACACGGCGGGCGCCGGGGCGGCGGCCGTTTCGAGAGGCGCCGTCTCCGCTAAGGGACGTTGCGACAATTCCGAATCGATCTGGGTCATCGCAACGACGTTCCGGTCTCCTTCACGATCGGCGAACCGGGAAACGCCCCCGTCAGACTCCGATGCGATCCATCCCCAGTCTCGACTTGCCGCCGCACGCGCGGAACTGGGCTTCCTGCGGCATCCATGCTTGTCCCATACCCGGCGAGGTCCGGAACGGAACGGAACCTAGACCAGCGGGGCCACGCATAGCAAATCACGATGGCCGCAATCTGATGCTGTGCGGTTGAACAGGCGATGAACGGCCGCGCTCATTTCCAGTCGTAGCGGCCATTCGCGAACACGATGGGCCGATCCTGCCAGATCTGCGCCATCGCGGCGCGTTGCGGCGGCGCGCCGCCGATCAGCGCCATCAGCACGCGTGCGACGCCGCCATGCGACACCACGATCGTCGGCCCCTCGACCGAGTCGATCCACGGCTGCAGGCGTTCGCCCAGCATCGCGTAGCTCTCGCCGCCCGGCGGCACGAAGCCCCATTTGTCGGTTTCGCGATTCCACGCCAGATTTGGCTCGACCTTCTGCACCTCGGGCCACGTGAGGCCTTCCCACTTGCCGAAGGACAATTCCTTCAACTGGTCCTCGACCTCGTAGGCCGCCGGATCGAGCCCCATGGCGTGGCGGGCGATCTCCATCGTTTCCCGCGTCCGGCCGAGCGGCGACGACAGGAAGCGCAAGCCGCCCGACGCAAGCGCCGGCGCGCCGAGGAGTTTCAGCAGCTTGCGGCCCGAAACCTCGGCCTGCCGTCGTCCGTTGGAATTGAGCGGAATGTCCTTCTGACCCTGCAGGCGGCCCTCGACATTCCAGTCGGTCTCGCCGTGGCGGAGGAAATAGAGTGGAGGTGACATGCGCGCCTTCAAAAGTTGCGGCACGCGTATCCGGCCTGAGCCTTGGGCGCAAGATGTCGCGCTTGCGGCCATCGGTCGACGACACTAGACGTCGGGGCCACTCGGACGACAGCGCGGCTCATGCGGTTCGGTTATATCCAGATCCTGCGTCTGCTCGCCGCCGTGTCGGTGGTCGGCTTCCATGCGATCAGTTCAGGCCGGGCGCATCTCGTCAACGACGCGATCGGCCCGATGGGCGTATTGATCCATGGCTATCTCGGCGTGGATCTGTTTTTCGTCATCTCCGGTTTCATCATCTGCCATACGAGCCCGCCATCGGGCCTTGCGCCGCTGGCCTTTCTGCGCCGCCGCATCTGGCGGATCGCGCCGCTGTACTGGCTGGCGACGCTGGCTTTTGTGGCGGCCCTGAACGTCGCGCCCGGCCTGTCGCTGCAGACGGGCGGGAACGACGCCGCCGCGCTCTTGCGGTCGCTGCTGTTCGCTTCGTTCACCGAAGGGACGCAGCCGGTCGTGTCGCTCGGCTGGTCGCTCGAATTCGAAATGATCTTCTATGTCTGCGTCGCCGGTCTGGCGCTGTTGCGTGGCGACGTCTGGGACCGGGCGATCGGGCTGTTCGGTGCGCTCGTCCTGGCGAAGAACTTGGGCTGGACGCCGGACGGATGGCGCTGGCCGCTCGGCGCGCCCTCCATGCTGCTGGAGTTCACCTTCGGGATTGTCGCCGCGCGATTGTTCGCTCGTCGCGCGCCATCGGTTCTGTCTTCCGGGCTGGTTCTGGCCGCAATCGTGGCGATCGTCTGGAACGATCCGGCCAGCAGGGTGCTCGTCGCCGGGCTGTCGTCAGCTGCGGCGGTCCTGCTCGCCGCAAGCTTTGGAAGAGACGGAAAGCCTTTGCCAATCTTGTTCGCAGGGCTCGAACGGCTGGGCGATGCGACCTATTCGATCTACCTCGCGCAGGTTTTCACGATCCCGCTGCTGGCGCGCGCGACCGCTCAAACGATGCCCGACTGTCCCGTCTGGGCTTTCATGGCGATCGCCATCGTCGGCACGGTCGCGGCTGGATGGGCGCTGTATCGCTGCGTCGAGCGCCCGCTACTGCACGGCGGATGGGGACGCAGGGTCGGCGTTCAACCGCCCTGAGCAGCCAGATCAGACGACCGAAATATCCGGCGCGTTGGGGTTCTTCATGCCGACCACATGATAGCCCGCATCGACATGCAGGATTTCGCCGGTGATGCCGCGCGACATGGGAGACACCAGAAAAGCCGCCGTCTCGCCGACCTCTTCGATCGTCACGGTGCGGCGCAGCGGCGAATTCAGCTCGTTCCACTTGAGAATGTAGCGGAAGTCGCCGATGCCCGAGGCCGCGAGCGTCTTGATCGGTCCCGCCGAGATCGCATTCACCCGGATGTTCTTCTCGCCGAGATCGGCCGACAGATAGCGCACGCTCGCCTCGAGCGCGGCCTTGGCGACGCCCATGACGTTGTAGTGCGGCATCCATTTCTCGGCGCCGTAATAGGTCAGGGTCAGCAGCGAGCCGCCGTCCGTCATCAGCTTTTCGGCGCGCTGCGCCACAGCCGTGAACGAATAGCAGGAGATCAGCAGCGACTTGGTGAAATTGTCTTCCGTGGTCTCGACATAGCGGCCGGTCAGCTGGTCCTTGTCGGAAAACGCGATGCAGTGCACCACGAAGTCCAGCTTGTCCCAGATGCGGCCGACCTCGGCGAAGACGGCGTCGATGGAGGCGGCGTCGGTGACGTCGCAATGCCCGACCACATGCGCGCCCAATTCGTTGGCGAGAGGCCGAACGCGCTTTTCCAGCGCATCGCCCTGATAGGTGAACGCCAGCTCGGCTCCGGCCTGATGCGCCGCGCGCGCTATGCCCCAGGCGATCGAGCGATTATTCGCCACGCCCATGACGAGACCGCGCTTGCCCGCCAGAATTCCGCTCCCGGCGGCGACGCCTTCGGCGCCTGATGACTGAGCCATTTCGGTTCCATTCAGATCGTGGTCGTGCGGCGCTGCTCACGCCGGACTTGGGCCGTTTAAGCCGTGTCCAACTTTAAGGCAAGGGATGCGCCGGTTGCATCGCACACACGAATTGTAATGCGACGGATGCGTATGTTGACTGTAGGCAACGCCAAATCCCTGTTCTAGAATGCTGTCGCGCCCTACACTTAAGCAATGAACGGGCCGGGACGCGCCATGAGTTTCAGGGCAGAGATCGACAGCATCACGCCGGGGCTTCGCCGCTTCGCGCGGGCGCTCGTGCTGGATGAACACGACGCCCGGTCCGACGTCGCCGACTCGCTGGTGCATCAGACGATCCTGCGCGCCATCTCCAATGAACGCACGATCGAGGCCGGCGCGCTGCGCCGCTGGCTCTATGCGGCGCTGATCGACGCCAACCGCATTCGCCGCATGGATCCATCCGTCGACCGGCAGCCGCCGCAGGCCCCTGTCGCGGCGGCGCTCGACGTGCTGAACCTCGACGATCGCGCCGCCCTGCTGCTGGTCGCGCTGGAAGGGTTCACGTACGCAGGGGCGGCAGAAATCCTGCGCATTCCGCGCGCCACACTGGTGCAGCGGCTGGTGCGGGCGCGGGTGCGGGTCGGCGAAATTCCCGACGCCGCCCGCGCCGCCGATCCCAAGCGGCAACATCCCCACCTCAGACTCGTCAAGTAGCATGAAGCGGGCGGGCCATACGGTCACGGACGCCGATCTCGTCGCCCACGTGGACGGCGAACGGTCCGCGGTGCCGGAGGTCGAAATTCTGGCGCATCTGTCCGCTCATCCGGCCGACACGGCCCGCGTCCAGACCTGGCGACGGCAGAACGAGGCGCTCAAGGCCGCCTATCATGGAGCAGCGGCCGAGCCGCTGCCGGTGTCGCTGTCGCTGACACACCCGCGCGCGCCGCGCGCCGAGCCGGCCCGGACCAACCCGAACGACGAGCCGCCGCTGCGGCAGGTGCTGCGTTTCGAACGACGCCGCCAGCAGCGCAACAGCCGCACCGGGATCGCCGTCGTGGCGTTCGGGGCCGGCGGCCTGATGGCGCTCTATCTGGCGATGGCGTCGGGCTACGCGCCCTCATTGCCGGAATTCTTCCGGCCGCCGTCGCAGCCCATACGGGTCGAGACCGCGACGCCCGCCGAGCAGAGCCTGCAACTCGCCCGCCGCGCCGGCGAGGCGCATCGCACCTTCGCGATGGCGCGCGAATCGCAGCATCCGGGCGAGATCACACTGGCGCAGGACCCGTCGCTGGCGCTTTGGCTGTCGCGACGCGTCGGGATTGCGATCCGGCTGCCGGATTTTTCCACCGAGGGCTTCCGGTTCACGGGCGGCCGGATCACGCCGGGGGAACTCGGGCCGGCGGCGTTCCTGCTCTACGAATCCGGCGCGGGCGAGCGGGTTGGCCTCTTCGTGGCCCGCATCGTCAGCGACGAAACGCTGGCGCCAGTCTACCGGGAGGATCGCGCCACCGGCACACTGACGTGGACGTCCGGCGGAGCCGGGTTCGTGCTGACGGCTCTCGGCGGACGCGAGCGACTGCAGGCGCTGTGGCGGCTCGCGCCCGGCAACAGCTGAGCCGTCAGACCAGATCCTTGCGCGGATTGTAGGGTGCTTCGGCCTGCCATTTGCGCATCAACGCATCGAAATCGGCGTCGGTCTTCTCCGGCAGCATGACGCGGATGGTCACCAGCAGGTCCCCGGCCGCGCCGCCGCTCGCCGGCAGGCCCTTGCCGCGCAGGCGCAGGGTCCGGCCCGCATTGGTGCCGGCCGGCAGGTTCATCTCCACCGCGCCGCCGAGCGTCGGAATATGGACCTTGCCGCCGAGCGTCGCCTCATAGAGCGTGATCGGCAGGTCGAGGCGCAGGTCGCGGCCCTCCACCTTGAAATGCGGATGCTGGGCGATCTGTACCGTGATGAGCGCATCACCGGGTTCGCTGCCCGGCAATGGTCCCGGGTAGCCCTGACCTTTCAGGCGGATCTGCTTGCCGTCCTCGATGCCGGCCGGGATCTTGATGTCGAGCGTCTTGCCGTTGGGCAGCGCCACTCGGCGCGACGCGCCATTGACGGCGTCCTCCAGCGACACCGTGACGGCGGCCGCCAGATCCTGTCCGCGCGGCGGCTCGGACCGGCCGCCACGTCGCCCCCCGCCGCTGAACAGGTCTGAAAACAGGTCGGACGGATCGAACCCGCCGCCACCGAATGGATTCCCGCCCTGCCGAAATTCGTGCTGTCCGCGGCCGGGCCCGCGTCCGCCCGCCCCGAATCCCTCGAAACCCTGAAACTTCGGCTTGCCCTCGGCGTCGATCTCGCCACGGTCGAACTGGGCGCGCTTCTTGTCGTCGCCAAGAATTTCATAGGCGGAATTGGCCTCGGAGAACTTCTCCTTGGCCTTGGGGTCGGTCTTGTTCTGATCGGGATGGAATTTCTTGGCGAGCTTTCGATAGGCCTTCTTGACCTCGTCGGCGCTCGCCGACTTCGGCACCCCCAGAATGGTGTATGGATCGCGCATTGATGAGCCCACTCCCGCGTCCGCCCGCAATCAGCGCGGACGCAATGTCTCCTGCTTCTATTTGGGTCTCCGGCCGCGTTTTCGCAACCCGGTTTCCGCAGGAGCTTTTTGGCCTATCAGAGACGTTGTCGCGGCCGGTCCGCTGATGCGCAGGACGCCGCGCATGTGCTAGGTTGCCGCAGTCTTCATCCGGCCGCAGCGCCGGAGGTCATCGCGGAGGAAATGATGCGCCTTTCGATTTCAGCTCTGGCGGCCATCGGCGTGGCGGGCGCCTGGACGGTTCCGGTCGCGCAGGCGCAGGATTTCTACCGCGGCAAGACGATCAACATCATTGTCGGCAACACGGCTGGCGGCGGCTTCGACGCCAACGGGCGCATCCTGTCGCGGCACATCGCCAAACATATTCCGGGCAAGCCCGACGTGATCGTCACCAACATGCCGGGCGCATCGAGCCGCACCGCGGTCCTGTATCTCGATCAAGCGGCGCCGAAGGACGGCACGGCCATGACGATCTTCAATTTCGGCCTGATCGGCGAATCGCGTCTCGACCCCGACAAGGTGAAGATCGACTTCCGCAAGTACAACTGGATCGGCAGCATCGGGATGGACATCGCGGTGTGCTACATGTGGCACACGAAGGGAGCCAAGACGCTCGACGAGGTGCGCAAGCTGCCGCAGGTAGTGATGGGCCTCACCAACGTCGGCACGTCGAACGACGTCAACCAGCGCATCATGTCGAAAATCTTCGGCGTGAAACTGAAGCAGGTCTCGGGCTATCCGGGCAGCGCCGAATTGCGCCTCGCCACCGAGCGCGGCGAACTGGAAGGCGATTGCGGCGCGTGGGGCGCGCTGCCGATCGAGTGGATCAAGGACAAGAAAATCTATCCGTTCCTGCGCACCGCGCCGATCATCCCGGACGATCTGCCGAAGGACGTTCCCTACGCGGTCGACATCGCGCCGACCAAACAGGACGCCGAGGTCATCAAGTTCCTGATCGATTCCGTGCAGGTCGGCCGGCCGTTCATCGCCTCGGCGCTGGTGCCGGCGGAGCGGATCAAGATTCTCCGCGACGCCTTCGCGGCGACCATGAAAGACCCCGACTTCATCAAGGACGCCGACAAACTGCGCTTGCCGGTGATGCCGAAGGTGGGCGAAGAAGCGCTGAAGATCGTCGAATCGATCTACGCCGCCCCGCAGGACGTGGTGGATGCAGCCCGCAAGCTGGCGTCGGACTAGACCCGGGCGTCGGGCCGTTTCCACGGCTTGACGTCGCTGACGGTCCAGTCGCCCGACTTCTCGCGGCAGCCGGTGCCCTGAAGCGATTGCGTCGGGTGTGCGCCGCCGAGTTCTGACAGGAAGGCGCGGCAGATGCGGCCATCGACCGCCTGCGCCTCGCCGACCGGGGCGAACGAGCCTTTGACGCCGGTGGTGGGATTGTCCCATCGGACCGGCTGACCGCTGCCCTGCGGGTCGAGCGCCACCGACAGCGCGCCGCTGGCGCGCCGCCAGTCTTCGGCGTCGAGCGCGTTCGACAGCGGAGATACGGGCTTGCGGATTGAGGAAACGACGTCGTCTTGAGAAATGAAGGACGGCAATGGTATGGCGGTCGAACAGCCGCAAAGCCCGGTCGCGGCGGCCATGACGGCCGTAGCGCGGAGCAGAAAACCTTGCAGCCTCGACGGGGCTGAACGCATCATGGACAACTCTGCAAAAACAATGCTCACGTTCGGCCGAAAACTGAACCCAACGTCGAGGAACCCTGACATTGAACCAGTTAACAGCCGGTAACCCTGTCGAATTGCGCGAGCCCTTCGAGTTGTTCGATTCCTGGATGAAGGAGGCGGAGAAGTCGGAGCTGAACGACCCCAACGCCATGGCGCTGTCCACGGTCGATTCCTCGGGCCTGCCCGACATCCGCATGGTCCTGCTGAAGGGCGCGGATCAGGCCGGGTTCGTGTTTTACACCAACCGCGAAAGCGCCAAGGGCCGCGAACTCGACGGCAACATGCAAGCGGCCGCGAATTTTCACTGGAAGTCGCTGCGCCGTCAGGTTCGCATCCGCGGCCCGGTGGAACAGGTGACGGACGCGGAATCGGACGCCTATTTCGCCTCCCGGCCGCGCGACAGCCGCATCGGCGCCTGGGCCAGCCAGCAGTCGCGGGCGATGGACGGCCGTTTCGCGCTTGAAAAGGCGGTGGCGATCTACGCCGCCAGATACGCCATCGGCGAAGTGCCGCGCCCGGCCTACTGGATCGGCTATCGCATCAAGCCGCTCTACATCGAATTCTGGAAGGACAAGCCGTTCCGCCTGCACGAGCGGCAGGTTTTCCGTCGCGACGTCCCGGAAGGCGGCTGGCGGCGGGAGTGGCTGTTCCCGTAAGGTCTGCGGATGACGAATTCCCGCGAATATCCGGTGCGTCCGATTCTGGCCGCCAGCGCCGCCGTCTTCCGCGACGGCAAGGTGCTGCTCGGCAGCCGCCGTAACCATCCGGCCGCCGGCATGTTCAGCCTGCCGGGCGGGGTCGTGGAGATCGGCGAATCGTTGCAGCAGGCGGCATTACGGGAACTGATGGAGGAAACCGGCGTAGCGGCCGAGATCGTCGCGTTCAATGGCCATTCCGAGGTGATCCAGCGCGACGACGACGGCCGCGTGAAACGGCATTTCGTCATCGCGTCCTTCGCGGCTCGCTGGGTGTCGGGCGAGGGCGACCCCAGCGACGAACTCGGCGAACTGATCTGGGCCGATCCAGCCAGCATCGGCGCGTTACAGACCACCTCGGGCCTGCCGGCGATCGTCGCGCGTGCGCTGGCGATCGTGGAGGGCCGGGCGTGAAGAGCGCGTTCGGGCAGATGCGGCCGCGACGCGCCTCGCGCTTCGAGACGCCCGCTGCGCAAGCTCCTCAGCATGAGGGGCGTGTACATAACATCCTACCGGGAGGGCCTCATCCTGAGGAGCGAGCGAAGCTCGCGTCTCGAAGGGCGAGGCTGGCGCGGGCGATCGCGCCGGTTCTGGTCCTCGTCGCGCTGCTTCAGACGGCGCAGGCCCAGACGCCCCGCGCGCCTGCGCCCGCCCGACCGCAGGCCGCTCCCGCCACGCCTGCGTCGCCGGCCGAACAAGCTATTCCGTACGAACCGCAATTGCTGCGGCTGGCCGAAATTCTGGGGTCGCTCAGTTTCCTCCGCGATCTCTGCGGCGCAGGCGACGGCGATCGCTGGCGCGCCCAGATGGCGGCGCTGATCGGCTCGGAGGGAACCACCGAAGGCCGCAAGGAGCGGCTGGCCGGCGCGTTCAACAAAGGCTTCCGGGGCTTCGAGCAATCGTACCGCACCTGCACGCCGAACGCCGAACTGGTGATCACCCTTTACATCGACGAAGGCGAGCGCATCGCGCGCGACGTGTCGAGCCGTTATGGCGGTGGCTGACGCGTCAAGAAAATCCGAACGTCTGCGTTAACCCTTTCGCAAGACTTGGGTCGCGCCCGGCGCGGGGGCTCTCTAAAGTCCCGCTCATGTCGACTGACCCCAGCCTGTTCATCGAGGAAGCCGCTCCGGCTGACGAGCGCCGCATTGCGCTCGGCTATGTGACGGAGGCTT
>CANJEY010000128.1 GCA_947472615.1 Beijerinckiaceae bacterium | reverse complement strand
CGCACCAATCCCGGGGATAACGTGTGCGAACGACGACGGTCGCCAGAATGGGGCCTTTGTGACGTCAGAACGCAATCCAGCCAGAATTTTCGCCAAGTGAGATGGGCTCATATGCGCCGGAAGCGAAGAGATCAGCTTTGTCCGCGCGTAATGTAAGCAGGCGGTGGATGAGATGACGCTTGAACGAGGGATGCGATGATTCCAGAGGATCGAGGCTGTCGCTGAGCGAGAGGTCGAAGTCGACCCTACGGCGATTGTCCGGGTCAACGAGGGAGAGATCCAGATCATGTGACCCCTGATAGAAGTCGGGCACGCCGGGCAGCGTACATTTCAGCACGGTGCGGGCAGCGGATGCCCAGCCGCCGCGCACGAACATGCGGGCGCGAAGAGTCGCTGTGTCGCGCGTGAAAGCGCTATCAGCTGTTAATGTCGAACGGATGCTGGCGCAAATCATGTCTTCATATCGGGCGTGCGGCGCGATCCAGTTCGACCGCAGTTTAGCTTCCCGTAACGCCTTGACGGCGAAATCGCAGACCCGCTTTGCAAAAGCCCCAAAATCATCTGCGGTGGAAGACACGTCGAGCGCTGTGGGCCATGCGCCGAGTGCATTCTGCATGATCAGATAGTGGTCGGCAGGATGAATCCTCGTAAAGCCGGCGCTCTTCGCGGTAGCGATCCATGATGTCATCGCCTTTCCGAAATCGTCGGCGTCAAGCGTCAATAGGCGGCCACGAACATCCTCACCGCGCTTCGTGTCGTGCGTCGTAGTAGCGATGAGCGTGGCCGGGTGCGTCGCGCACCGCTCCGCATTGGCGCGATGAAAGTCCTCAGCGCCAATTCCGAACCGGGCGGGATCGCCCCCGACTTCGTTCAGCGCCATATGCCGAAGATAACGATAGAAGAACGTATCCTCCTGCCCCTTCGCCATCACCGGACCGGTCAATTGTTGCAGCCTGGTTCGGAACTCAACCGCCGGTTCAGGCCGCTCGAAAGAGGCGCGCTCTGCAAGCAGCAGGCGCTCAAGAGCCGCGACCGAGAATGGATCGCTCGTTCCGGCCTTGCGGCAGGCGCCCAGTGTCGAGAGAACGAGAGCCCGGTCGATTTCTGATGGGACGTCGCAGTCGAGATAGGTTCGATAGACTGGCAGTCGCGCCGCAAAATCCCGGATGGTCGTGTGCAGCGCGTTAGGCGTGATGTCGCTGCGGGCGAGATCATCGGCTGCCGCTTCGAAAGCGAGGTCGACGAGCTTTTGAAGTTCGGGCACAAATCCGCGCTCGGCGGCTTCCGCCTTCGCATCCAGCAGTAGCGTCTCGGGTTCCTCCACGAAGCCTGTCATATCGCGATAGACCGCGTCGAAATCGCCGCTGGCGCCGGGATCGACGAACAGAGCGTCTATGGCTGCAAGAACTTCGTATCCGGTCGCGCCTGCAACGGGCCAGTCAGGCCGCAGAACTTCGCCGCGAGCGAGAATTTTTTCGACCACGATAAAGAAGCCTGGGCCAATCCGTTGCTGCAACCGTTCGAGGTAGACGTGCGGATCCGCAAGCCCGTCGATATGGTCGATTCGTAGTCCGTGGATAAGCCGCCGCTCGATCAGGTTGAAGATCAGAGCGTGCGTCCATTCGAAAACGACGGGATCATCCACGCGCACACCCGCCAACGCATCGATCTCGAAGAATCGTCTGTATGGAATTTCTACCCGCCCGGTGCGCCAATAGGTAGCTCGCCACTTTTGCTGTGCGGCGAGTCCAGCAACGAATCGGTGATCTCTCGTCAGTTGTTGGGCGGCATGTTGGAGAAGGTCGCCGAACGTCCGATCATCTGCGCACCGACTTGCGAGATCGCGCTTCAGTCTGTATGCGATCGTCGGCCATTCGCGGCGATCAGCCTGAAGCATCTCCTCCCACTGAATGGCAAGCAAATTGAGAGCAGACTCGGCGGGTCCACTGCATGAGACTGCGAAACGACGTACGATCGCGCCATACTCGACAGGGGAAACTGGAAGGCGAACATCTGCTCCCAGATAAAATGAGCCTCGGGTGGGGTCGAATCCCAAGGCAATTTCTTCGGCGCGAATCGCTTCGTCCAGCGGCGTAGGCAACACGGGGAGGACCAACTTACCGCCAGGATGCCGGGCCCAGTCGATGTCGAACGCTCGGGCAAACGGCGACTCCGGACCCCATTCGAGAACCGACGCCCACCACGGATTGTCCACGTTCGCCGCCATATGATTGGGAACGATGTCAAGGATGATCCCTAGACCTTCTCGCTGCGCCGCGTCCGCAAATTGCTCGAAGCCTTCGAGACCGCCAAGATCAGGATTGATCTTTGTGTAGTCAGTGACGTCGTAGCCGTGCGCGAGTCCCTTCGCGCCGCCGTGATTGGCGAAAGGTAAACGTGACTGACCCCGAGCGCCGCAAGCTGGGGCAAGATTGCCTGAGCCGCCGCGAACGGAAAATCTTTGTGCATCTGTAGCCGGTAGGTTGCGCGCGGCGGATTGCCGCTCGTCGACATACGAAAGGCATAGGCTTCGACTGGCGCACTTTGGACGTTTGGTTTCATGCTTTGCACATGGTGAAGACGCAGGCCCAAGGCGCGAGGACGTACACGTCTTCCGAACGTTTGCATCCGACGCTCTGCCAGACCGCTTCTTCGTCCTCGTCAAGGTTTCCGTGAATAGGGATGTTAGAGAGATTGAGCCGAAGGCGCAGGCTGCCGTTGGCGAATCGCCAGCAAATGCGCAACGCCTCATCCGCTTCGACCGTGGTTTCTCGCCAGCCGGAGGCCGCGAGGGCCGCGACATAACGCCGGCGTAAGTCTAGTAAGGATCTCGTCTCGGCGAGAATGTCCGCGTATGGATCTTTGGAAAGCTCCGACCAGTCGAGGCGCGACCCGTTGAAAGTCGATTGGAGTGTAGGGTCCGGTATCTCGGTTTCGTAGGATGCAAAAGCGGCGAATTCC
This sequence comes from Beijerinckiaceae bacterium, assembly GCA_947472615.1. GTDB lineage: Bacteria > Pseudomonadota > Alphaproteobacteria > Rhizobiales > Beijerinckiaceae > Terripilifer. Next base: position 7,830 of record CANJEY010000128.1, on the reverse strand, counting down.
CTTCGACGGCCATCGCGTACAGATTTCGACAAGGCTTCGTCGTTCTCAAAGTCCACGAAATACTGGAACGGCGTGCGGCTGCCCCATTCTTCGCCCATGAACAGCATCGGAGTCTGTGGTGACAGCAGCAGAACGGCGCGTGCGGTTGCGAGCTGGGTCATGTCGACGATGGTCGTCAGCCGGTCTCCGTACGCCCGGTTGCCGATGTGATCGTGGTTCTGCAGGAACGACACAAATGCTTCGGGCGGAAGGCGCGCAGAGTTTTGTCCGCGTGGCTTTCCTGTCGATGGGGAGAGCTCGCCTTGGAACACGAAGCCTTGAGACAGGCAGCGTCGCAATTGCGCCTTTGGATCGTGGCTAAACGCGCCATAATAGTCTTCGCTTTCGCCGGTCAGCAGCACATGCCAGCAATGATGAAAGTCATCGTTCCATTGCGCCGTGTAACGAAGATGGGCTCCATCTTCTCCACGTTCGAGCCACGCGCTTTCATTGTGCTCGTTTTCGAGAACAAGATGCACCAGCCGCTGCGGATGACGCGCGCGCACCGCTTGTGACAGAACGTCAAGAAAATGCTCCGGTCCTTCGTCCGTGATCGCGTGCACCGCGTCCAGCCGAAGGCCATCGAACCGATATTCAGAAATCCAGAACAGGGCATTTTGCAGAAAGAAGCTGCGAACGAAGGCGGAGTGTGCGCCATCGAAGTCGATCGCTGAGCCCCAGGGGGTGTGACGACGATCGTTGAAAAAGCGATCGGCGTATGCGGGCAGAAAATTTCCCGAGGGCCCGAAGTGATTGTAGACGACATCAAGCAGAACCATGAGCCCTTTGCCATGAGCTTCGTCGACCAGGGCCTTGAGGTCGTCGGGCGCTCCATAGGCGCAATTGGGCGCAAACGGGAGAACCCCATCATAGCCCCATGTTCGACTGCCGGGCGCCTGCGCGATGGGCATCAATTGTAATGCGGTCACGCCCGTGTCGACGAGGTGGTCAAGCTTTTTCCGCAATCCGGCAAACGTACCTTCGGGAGTCGCGGCGCCGACGTGCGCTTCCCACAGCACGGCCTCGCTCCATGGCCGCCCGCGCCATTCGTTATGCATCCAAGCAAAGGAGTCCGGATCGACCAGTTGCGAGTCGCCAAACACGCCCTCTGGCTGATAACGTGAAGCCGGATCTGGCACACGCGTGCTGCCATCGATGATGAAGGCGTATCTATCATCCGCCCGCGCGCCATCAACCTGAACTTGGCGCCAGCCGACGCCGTGGTCCGGCATTTGAATCCGAGCGCCCGCGGTGTCGATCTCTACTGACCGAGCGCTCGGCGCCCAGAGCGCGAACGTCGCCCCATTTTGATTGAGTCTCGCACCGAAAACCCGCTCGCCCGCCGTTTCGTGCCCGCTTCTGGAATACGGGCCAAAATTGCGAGGCAGGGTGAAATGTTCCCCGTCGTCAGTTCAGATCGATGTTGTTGAGGTCCTGCAGGCGTGTCGGCGCGCAAAGCTCGAAGCTTCGCTTGCGCTCAAGCAGCCAAGGCGCCCCCTTATGGTCTTTGTCACGCCCTTTTTTGGCCGGGCTGGTCGCCGATGCAGCGGCCGCCTCCGCGCAGCGGAGCGCTCCCCGCCACGACCGCGCGATCGCGGTCCGGCTTCATCCAGCCCGGAGTCAGAATGTTTCAATTGCTCAAAGCGAAGTCGCGCGTCCCGTTGCTCGTTCTCTGCAGCGCCACGCTGGGTTGCGCGGCGTCGACCCATGCCGAAGCTTTCGACGACGAGCCCGCGGCCGCTTTCTTCGCCCGCGAAGCGCCAGCGCTGGCTTTGAACACGTCGCCGCAGGCGACCGCGCCTGATACGCCGGTGGCGATGGCGCGAGTTCCGGCGTTTAGCGCTGGCGGCGGCCTTCGGCGGATGGTGACGGAGGCCGCGATCCGGCATCGGGTGCCGGTGGCTCTGGCGCATGGCGTCGTGAAGGCCGAGAGCAATTACAATTGTCGCGCTCATTCGCGTTCGGGCGCAACCGGAATCATGCAGACGCTGCGAGCCACGGCGGCCGGCGTTGGCGTGTCGGGTCCGCTCACCGATTGCGCCACCGGCCTCGAAGCCGGGATGCGTTACCTCAAGCTCGCGCTCGATACGCATGGGGCTGGATGCGCCGGCGCGTCGGCCTATGAACGCGGTGTGCGCGCGCCGGGCCGCTGCACCGCCTATGGCCGCAAGGTTCTGCAACTCGCCGCGCAGGGCTGAGCCCGGCAGCCGTCCCGCCGGCATTGTCCGGCCGTCAGAAGTGTGCACCACTGCGCCGAACGTTGGCTGAATCGGGATGGATGCGCGGTGGACAGGGTGGCGACGGACGATTTCTGCGCGCGGCTGGCGGACTGGGCGCTGACGCAGCGCTGGACCCGCATGAGCGCGCAGGCGCAGACGCGGGTGCGCCATCTGCTGGTCGACACCATCGGCTGCGCGTTGGGCGGGCGGCCGCATCCGGCGGTCGCCCAAGCGGCGTCCGTGGCTGCGTCGCTGTTCGGCGCGGGCGGTGTGGCGACAGGGCTCGGCAGCGGCAGGCGTCAGTCGTCGCTGGGCGCGATCCTCGACAGCGGCGCGGCGATCCGGGCGCTGGACCTCAACGACTTTTACTGGGGCCCCGGACTTGGCGGCCATCCGAGCGATATTTTCGCGACCGGCTTCGCGGCGGCCGAAGAGGCGGACCGACCGGTCGCCGATCTGCTCTGCGCGGTGGCGACCGGTTACGAATTCTATACGCGGCTGATGGATCTGATGCGGGCCGGCGATCCGCCGTGGGCGTGGGACCATACCTGCGCCTGCGCGCCGTCCGCGGCGCTGATCTGCGGTCTGCTCTATGGGCTCGAGGCACCGCAATTGACCGAAGCCCTCGCCATCGCGCTGGCGCGCGCCCCGGTGTTCTCGGCTTTGCGCGCCGGCAAGATTTCGTCCGTGAAGGCCGCCGCGCCAGCTCTCGGCCAGATCGACGGCGTGCTGGCCGTGCGATTGGCGCAGGCGGGCATGACGGGGCCGAAGGATGCGGTCGCGGGCGCGCGCGGGCTGGAGGCGATCATCGTGCCGGGGGCCGACATCGCCCATATCGTGCCGCAGGCGGGCGATGCTGAGCGCGTGCTCGACATCACCGTGAAGCGCTTTCCGTGCATGGGCACCGGGCAGGCCGCGACCGCCACGGCCGTCGAACTGCGGCGGCGTCTCGGCGGGCATGTGGAGGCGATCAAATCCATCGACATGGAGGTGTCCGACAGCGGCATCGTGCGCCGGCAGACAGCCGACGTCTATCGCCGGCCCGACCGGCGCGAGACCGCCGATCACAGCTTCTACGCCATCTTCGGCATGGCGCTGGCGGATGGGAAACTCGAGGCGGCGCAATTCGCCGCGCGCCGCTGGACCGATCCGGATGTTGTGTCGATCATCGAGCGGCTGACGCTGCGCCCGACATTGCCGGGCGAAAGCGAAGGCGTGTTCCCGGCCCGCGCCCATGTATCGCTGCTCGATGGAACGACGCTTGTCGTCGACATGCCCTATGCGCCGGGGCATCGCCTCAACCCGATCGACGAAGCCGGCATCGCCGAGAAATATCTGTCGTTCGCCGCGCCGGCGATCGGCGAAGACAAGGCCGGACGCGTTCTGTCGCTCTGCCTCGACCGCGCACGGGACGCCCCGGTGCGCGAGGTGCTGGCGCTTTGCGCATCGGCCGCGTGAACGCTATCAAGAAACATTCGGGAGAAACGCCATGAAAAAGTTCTTGAGGAGCCTCGCGGCCGCAGCCGCTCTTGCAACGCTTGTCGCGCCGGACGCGCAGGCCCAGACGCCGCAGCGGTTCAAGGACATCACCATCGTGGTCGGCAGCGCTCCAGGCGGCACGATGGATGTGAACGCGCGGCAGATTGCCCAGTATCTGGGACGGCACCTGCCCGGCAATCCCAACGTCAACGTGCAGAACATGCCGGGCGGCAGCGGTCTCGTGGCGACGAATTACATCGCGCAGGCAGCGAAAAACGACGGAACGACGCTTTATTACGGCGTGTGGTTCCCGGTGGCTCAGATCCTGAAATTGCCGGAACTGAAGGTCGATTACGACAAGCTTGGCATCATCGGCGCAGGCGCCGACACGCGCGCCGTCGTCATGCGCCGCGAAACCAATCCGCCGCTGGAGAAGCGCGCTGACATCGTAAAGATTCCGAACTTCGTCGTCGGCAGCACCAGCTCGAACGGCGAGCAGGATCTGCTGAACCGCATGAGCCTCGATCTGCTGGGCGCGAAATACAAGCTCGTCACCGGCTACGGCAACGGCCCCGCGGTCGATCTGGCATTTCTCAAGGGCGAGGTGGATTTCAAGAACAATTCCTTCGCCAGCATCATGCGCACGTTGAGCGGCGAGATCGCGGCCGGCAAGGCGCTGCCCGTCTATTATTATTGCACGATGGACGAGAAGGGGAACATCCACCGCGCGACCTTCACCAAGGATACGCCTTGCTACATCGATCTCTATCGCGAGATCTACGGCAAGCTGCCTGAAGGCGATCTGTTCGAAACGCTGAACACCTACACCGGCATGGTGACGAGCATGATCTACATTCTCGCCGCGCCCCCCGGCACCCCCGAGAGTCTCGTCGGCCCGATGCGCGAAGCCTACGTCAAGGCAGTTCAGGAGCCGGCGTTCCACGAATTCTACGTGAAGGCGACCGGCTACGGACCGGAACTCGCGACGCTCGACGATGCGCGCCGCATCATGAAATCAGCCGAATCTATCAAGCCGAACGCGATTGCGATCTTTCGCAAGTATCACGAGACCGGCGGCCGCTGAACGCCGCGTCATCGCTGGAGTCAACATGGCATGAGCAGTCCCGGCGCGCCGTCGCATGAGCGCAAGACGCATGTGCAGCCAGAGATCGAGCGGCGGCTGTCGCAATATATCGCGTCGGCGCTGTCACGGCCCTTGCCTCCAGAGGTTGAACTGCGCGCGCGGTTGCATCTGCTCGACACGCTGGCGGCGATCATCTCCGGCTCGAGCCTGACGCCCGGACAGAAGGCGATCGACTTCGTGACCGCGGAAGGCGGCCGGCCCGAAGCGCTTGTGCTCGGCTCATCGCATCTCGCCTCGGCCACCAACGCAGCGCTGGCCAATGGCATGTCGGCGCATGCGGACGAAACCGACGATTCGAGCGCCATTGCGGCGTTGCATCCGGGCTGCATCGTGTTGCCGGCGGCGCTCGCGGCCGGCGAGAAATGGGACCGCAGCGGCGCCGATCTGCTGCGCGCGATGGCGTTGGGCTACGATCTTACCGTGCGGTTCTCGGTCGCGCTCGGCGCATTCAAATTTCACAACGCCGGCCATTGCGTTCCGGGATTTGCGGGCGTGTTCGGCGCGGCGTCTGCCGCAGCCGCGATGGCGGGCCTCGACGCGGAGCGCGTCGGTCAGGTCCTGTCTTACGCAGCGCAGCAGGCGTCCGGCATGAGCTCGTGGCGTCGCGATCCAGATCACATGGAAAAGGCGTTTGCGTTCGGCGGCATGCCGGCCCGCAACGGCATGGCGGCCGTGGCGATGGTGGCGAGCGGCATGACGGGCGTTGTAGACGTGCTGTCGGGCAAACCGAACTTTCTCGGCACGTTCAGCGTCGTTGACGGTCAGGCGAGCGCGCTGCTCGATGGGCTTGGCGAGCGATACGAAATTGCGCTGACGACGATCAAGAAATGGTGCGTCGGCTCGCCGGTGCAGCCGGCGCTCGACGCCGTCGAAATTCTGATGCGCGATCAGGGCCTGACGGCCGCGCGCGTCAGTCGTCTGCGCATTCATCTGCCGACCACCGCGCTGACCATCGTGGACAAGACCACGATGCCGGATCTCGACATCCGGCTTCTGGTCGGGGCTTTGCTGACGCATGGCGATCTGACGTTCGATATGATCCACGATCATGCGCAACTCACAGCGCCGAACGTCCGCCAGATCGCGTCGCGCATCGATGTGCTGCCGAGTGAGGAACTCGAGCGGCTGCGGCCTGACCGTCAGGCGATCGTCGAGATCGATACGACCGATGGAAGCTTGTTGTCGCACCGCACCTACGTCGTGCGGGGCACGATCCAGAATCCGATGAGCCCGGACGAGGTCGAGACAAAGTCGTTTGGTCTGCTCGCTCCCATCATGGGCGACGACCGCGCCCGCAAGCTCGTGGAAACCGTCGCGACCATGGGGCGCGTGGAAAGCCTGCGGGCCTTTCGCGACCTGCTGATTTTGAAATAGGCCAACGCCGACTGGAACAAACTCCGCGCAAGTGCGTTCGCCGCAGATCATTGCGCGGGAGTAACCCTCATGAGCACATTTGGATCACTGACGGCGGACGCCTGCGCGGAAGCGCTCGCGACCATCACCCGCGACGCTGAGGCAACCTCCGTCAATGAAGCGGAGCTGGAGCGCCGCATCGACATGATTATCGAGCCATATCTGGCGACGCCCGGCGAAGACGATAGCTCTCAGCGACGTGTGTTGCTGGTGCAGCGCTTGCAGCAGAAGTGCGATGGGCCGGCATGTCGCCGGGTTTCGGAGTATATTCTTCAGTCGGAATAGTTCACCTGCGGCAAGCCTCGATGATCTCGTCCGTCTCCGCAGTCTCGATCTGCATCGAGTAGCGCCGGGCGTAGAGCTTGAGAGTCGCATCATGCGTTTCGTCGGATGAACTGCAAACTGCGTCGACCGCGATCACGACCCGATAGCCGAGATCAACCGCGCCCATCACGGCGCCAAGCACGCATACGTCCGTTTCGCCGCCGGAAATGATAAGCGTGTCGACATCCTGCAGCCGCGGAAGCGAATGCAGTTTGCTGGCGACCCATGGCGAATAGCAGCGCTTGTTGAAGATCCGCGCCGGCGGACATAGGGCCTCCAACTCCGGCAGCAGGCGCAGCATCGCGGGATCGAGCGATTCCAGCGTCATGCATGCCCAGCGCTCGTAATACCGCCGCCACGAGCCAAGGCCTTCCCCGGCCCGCGCAGCCGGAATGAAGCGCGTGAAAATGGTGCGTTCCGCTTCCTGCGTGGCGAGGCGCGTCACAACGGGCGCGATACGTTTCATCCATGGCGTCTGCCAGTCCGTCTTCTCCGCGAACATGCGCTGCATGTCGACGCAGATGTGCCTGCGTCTGTCGCTGAGCGGTCCGAACCGAAGTCCCTCCGGCTTCTCCGGCAAGCGCGCCTCCGATTGTGCTGCATCCCTTCAGGGATTACGCTGAATACGCACCGTGGGCCGGAGTTCCGCGGAGATCGGGAGGCAGCATGATCCGCGTTGCATTCATCATGGGACAATATCCGCCGGCCGAAAAACGCAAGAGAGCCGACGCCGCCAAGGCTTATGCGTCGGCGGAGGTCGAAATCGGCATCATCGAGGTCGAGGCCAATCCGTACAATCGTCTCGGTCTGCCAGAGATCGAGGCCGTCGCGCCGTTGTTTCACAAGGCCTACATGCAGGCCGAGCGCGAGGGTTACAACGCGGCGGTGCCGCTCGGCATGTTGGATCTCGGCGTCGAGGGTGGACGCTGTCTGGTCGACATTCCGATCATCGCGCCCTTTGAGGCCACCTTTCATGTAGCGGCGCTGCTCGGCGATCGCTTCGGGCTGATCAACTACGAATCCTATAGTACGCCGCGCACGATGGCGCGCGCGCGACGCTACGGCATGGAGCATTTTGTCGCGGGCGTACGCTCGGTGCAGATGCCGAAGGCGGACATGACCGACAATCGCGACAGGCTCGTCGAGACGTTTCTCAAGCATGCGCGCGACTTGATCGAGAAAGACGGCGCGCAGGTCATCATTCCATCGGGG
>CANJEY010000127.1 GCA_947472615.1 Beijerinckiaceae bacterium | reverse complement strand
TTACAAATCGCGCAAGAAACTGACGGTCGGCGCGAAGACGTATTACTACTACTCATTGAAGGCCGCCGAGAAGAACGGGCTCAAGGGCATTTCCAATCTGCCCTACTCGATGAAGGTGATTCTCGAAAATCTGCTGCGCTTCGAGGACGGGACGTCTGTCACCAAGGAGAACATCGCGGCGGTCGCCGACTGGCTCGTCAACCGCGGCAAGACCGAGCATGAAATCGCATTCCGCCCCTCGCGCGTGCTGATGCAGGATTTCACCGGCGTCCCGGCCGTCGTCGATCTCGCCGCCATGCGCGACGCGATGTCGAAGCTCGGTGGCGACCCGAAGAAGATCAACCCGCTGGTGCCGGTCGATCTCGTCATCGACCACTCGGTCATCGTCGATGAATTCGGCAATTCGAAAGCGTTCAAAAAGAACGTCGAACTCGAATACTCCCGCAACACCGAGCGCTACACCTTCCTGAAATGGGGACAGGGCGCGTTCGACAATTTCCGCGTCGTGCCGCCCGGAACCGGCATCTGCCATCAGGTGAACCTCGAATACCTGTCGCAGACGGTCTGGACCCGCAAGGAAAAGGCGAAGGTCGGCAAGAAGCTGGAAACGGTGGAAGTCGCCTATCCGGACTCGCTGGTCGGCACCGACTCGCACACCACCATGGTCAACGGCCTCGCGGTTCTGGGTTGGGGCGTCGGCGGCATCGAGGCCGAAGCCTGCATGCTCGGCCAGCCGCTTTCCATGCTGCTGCCGGAAGTCATCGGCTTCCACATGACCGGCAAGGTGAAGGAAGGCGTTACGGCGACCGACCTCGTGCTCACTGTCACCCAGATGCTGCGCAAGAAGGGCGTCGTCGGCAAGTTCGTCGAATTCTACGGCGACGGCCTCAACAGCCTGACGCTGGCCGATCGCGCCACCATCGGCAACATGGCGCCTGAATACGGCGCGACCTGCGGGTTCTTCCCGGTCGACGAGGTGACGATCGACTATCTGAAGACCTCGAGCCGCGCGCCGGCCCGTCTGGCGCTGGTCGAGAAATACGCCAAGCAGCAGGGCATGTTCCGCACCCGCACCTCGCCCGATCCGGTGTTCACCGACACGCTGGAGCTCGACCTGTCGACCGTCGTGCCGTCGATGGCCGGCCCCAAGCGTCCGGAAGGCCGTGTGGCGCTGGAATCCGTCGGCGCCGGCTTCGGCTCGGCGCTCGCCGGCGAGTACAAGAAGCCCGGCGAGGACGCCAAACGTTTCAAGGTCGATGACAAGAATTTCGATCTCGGCCACGGCGATGTGGTGATCGCTGCGATCACGTCCTGCACCAACACGTCCAACCCGGGCGTGCTGATCGCCGCCGGCCTGCTCGCCCGCAATGCGGCCGAGAAGGGCCTGACCTCGAAGCCGTGGGTGAAGACCTCGCTGGCGCCGGGATCGCAGGTGGTGGGCGAATATCTCGCCAATTCCGGCCTGCAGAAGTACCTCGACAAGATCGGCTTCAACCTGATCGGCTACGGCTGCACGACCTGCATCGGCAATTCCGGCCCTCTGGCTGAGGAAATCTCGAAGTCGATCAACGACAACGGCATCATCGCGGCGGCGGTGCTCTCGGGCAACCGCAACTTCGAAGGCCGCGTCAGCGCCGACGTCCAGGCGAACTACCTCGCCTCGCCGCCGCTCGTGGTCGCCTATGCGCTCGCCGGTTCGGTGACGAAGGATCTGATCAAGGAGCCGATCGGCAACGACAAGAAGGGCAATCCGGTCTTCCTGCGCGACATCTGGCCGACCTCGAAGGAAATCGATGCGTTCATCAAGAAGTTCGTGACGAAGAAGATCTTCAAGGAACGCTACGCCGACGTGTTCAAGGGCGACGCCAACTGGCGCAAGGTGCGCGTCACGGCGGGCGAAACCTACAAGTGGGACATGGGTTCGACCTACGTGCAGAACCCGCCCTACTTCGAAGGCATGACGATGACGCCGGAACCGATCAAGGAGATCGAGAAGGCGCGCATTCTGGCGATCTTCGGCGACAAGATCACCACCGACCACATCTCCCCGGCCGGTTCGATCAAGTTCGCCTCGCCAGCCGGCAAGTGGCTGTCGGAGCGTCAGGTCCGTCAGGGCGACTTCAACCAGTACGGCGCGCGGCGCGGCAACCATGAAGTGATGATGCGCGGCACCTTCGCCAACATCCGCATCAAGAACAACATGCTGAAGGGCGCCGACGGCAACGTGCCGGAAGGCGGCAACACCGTGCACTATCCGGACGGCGAGCGCCTTTCGATCTACGACGCCTCCATGAAGTATCAGACGGAGGGCACGCCGCTCGTCATCTTCGCCGGTGAGGAATATGGCAACGGCTCGTCGCGCGACTGGGCCGCGAAGGGCACGCGTCTGCTCGGCGTCCGCGCCGTCGTGGCGCAGAGCTTCGAGCGCATCCATCGCTCGAACCTGGTCGGCATGGGCGTTCTGCCGCTCACGTTCGAGCCCGGCACGTCGTGGTCGACTCTGAACCTCAAGGGCGACGAGGAAGTCACGATCCTCGGCCTCGGCGACAGCCTCAAGCCGCGCCAGAAGATGTCGATGGAAATCAAGTACGCCGACGGCAAGTCCAAGAAGGTTCCGCTCGACTGCCGCATCGCGACGCTCGACGAACTGGAATACTTCCGCCACGGCGGCATCCTGCAATACGTGATCCGCTCGCTCGCGGCGTGATCGGGCGGCCAGCTTCATCCGGATCGGATGGAGCTGGCGCCGCAACAGGTGACCCAACGCCGGGGCGAAAGCTCCGGCGTTTTGCATTCAATGGGCATTGTGAGTCGGCGAAGGGCGGCTCTATCGACGACTTATTATCTCACGGCGACATTCATTTGACACCCGCCCCGCCCGTCCCGTATAGAACGCGGGCTTCGGGCGGCGCAGGCCGCTCTTTTCGTTTGGCTATGCCTGACGAACCGGGGCAAACAGCTGGTTTCATCTGCCAAAAAGCTGGCCGCCGGGGACGCGAGTTTCCGACAGAGCCGGGTTTGAACACGGAGATAACGATGTTCGCAGTCATCAAAACCGGCGGCAAGCAGTACAAGGTCGCCGCCGAGGATACGATTACCGTCATGCATCTCGAGGGCGCGCCCGGAGATGCGATCACGTTTGGCGAGGTGCTGATGCTCGTCGACGGCGACAACGCCAAGGTTGGGGCTCCGCTCGTGTCGGGCGCGTCCGTGACCGGCGAGATCGTTGAGCAGGATCGCGGCCCGAAGGTCATCGCCTTCAAGAAGCGCCGCCGCAAGAATTCCAAGCGCAAGCGCGGTCACCGGCAGGATCTGACGATCGTCAAGATCACCGGAATCGCAGCCGGCGCGTAACCGCCCCGCATCGCGGGACGGTTCCCTAACGGTTCGAAATCGGGTATAGCCCCGTCGACATCTTCATTTTCCGGCGCAGCGCGACGCGCCGCCGGTTCAGGTTCGGAGCAGGATCATGGCTCATAAAAAGGCAGGCGGCTCTTCGCGCAACGGTCGCGATTCCGACGGTCGCCGTCTTGGCGTCAAGAAGTTCGGCGGCCAGACCGTGGCGGCCGGCAACATTCTCATTCGTCAGCGCGGCACGAAGTGGCATGCGGGCGTCAATGTCGGCATGGGCACCGACCACACCCTGTTCGCGATGGCGGACGGCAAGGTGGAATTCAAAGCCCGCAATTCCAAAGGCCGAGCTTACGTCTCGGTACGACCGGCCATCCAACAGGCCGCTGAATAACGGTGCAGGGATCGCGAAGGCCCTCCACCGGCTCCCAAGCCCCCGGTGGACGGACTTTCAAGACGAAAGCCCACTCGACGCAGAGCCCAGGCTCCAGCCAAGAGACCAGTCCAGAACAAGGGGAGGCGGGAGACCGCTTCCCCTTCGCTTTTGGCGCGCAAGCGCCGGACTGGGAGACCCGGCATGTTTCCGGATTTGCTCTGCGACGATGTGTTTCGGCTTGAAACCCCGCGGCTTTGGCTGCGCTGGCCGCGTGCGGCTGACGCCGCCGCCATCGCCCGTCTGGCTGGCGACGCCGACGTAGCGCGGATGACGGCGCAAATTCCGCATCCCTACCCGGATGGCGCGGCCGCCGAATTCATCCTGCTGGCGCGATCCGGCAATGCGCGCGGCGAGAGCCTGACGCTTGCCCTGTCGAAAAAGCGCGGCCAGTCCGAGGCGATCGGCTGCGTCGGATTGCGGCCGCTCGACGATGGCGCGCTCGAACTCGGGTACTGGCTCGGAAAGTCCTGCTGGGGCCGCGGCCTGATGACCGAAGCGGTGCGCGAAGTGGTCGACATGACCTTCCGGTACACGGAGGCGCCCGAGATCAGGGCCAGCGCCATGATCGGCAATCCGGCGTCGCGGCGCGTGCTTGAAACCTGCGGCTTCAGCCTTATCGGGCAGGGCCTCACGCCTGCGCCGGCACGGGGTGGTCCGCAACCGTCGAACCTGTTCGGCTTCACGCGCGAAGCATGGATCGACCGGGGCTATGTGCGGGCGCGCAGGCCGGCGCGATCCGGCGACTGCGCCGCGCCTTGCTGAGCTGCTTGCGCCGGGCGTGAACCGGATTATCTGGAAGCCGAGACTAGAGAGTCCGCATGATCGACCGCCGCCATTTCATCCTCGGAACCGGGGCCAGCCTGCTGGTCCCGGCTCTGGCACCCGAGGCTTTCGCCTCGACCGAACAATTTCTGTCGTTCTTCACCGGCAAGATCGCCGGGAGCGGCACGCTGCACGATTTCAAGAAGGGTGAGACCAAACAGGTGCGCGCCTCCATCGCCGGCCGCAAGTCGGGCGATGGGCTGCGGCTGTCGCAGGATTTCGAGTTTTCCGACGGTCGGTCGGAGCGCAAGGTCTGGACCTTCGTGCAGCGCGGCGGCTCCATCGTCGGTAAGCGCTCCGATCTGCGTGATCCCGTGAACGTCGCGCTGTCGGGCAATCGCGCCAGCCTCGCCTATACGGCGCGCACGCCGGTCGACGGATCGACTTATAATCTCAGCTTCAACGAGCAGATCGAGTTCGTCTCGTCCGACCGGGTCGAGTCCGTGACAAGCATTAAATGGACGTTTCTGTCGGTCGGGGAAATCAGACTGTCGCTTCGCAAGATCTGACGGATTTGCCCGCGAGCGCGCGTCCAGATAGGACAATGACATGAAATTTCTCGATCAGGCGAAGATATTCGTGCGCTCCGGCGACGGCGGCGCAGGGGCCGTATCGTTCCGGCGCGAGAAATTCATCGAATTCGGCGGACCTGACGGTGGCGACGGCGGACGCGGTGGCGACGTGGTGGCCGAATGCGTCGACGGACTCAACACGCTGATCGACTATCGCTACCAGCAGCATTTCAAGGCCAAGACCGGCATGCACGGCATGGGGCGCAATCGCGCCGGCGGACGCGGCTCGGACTCCGTGCTGAAAGTCCCGGTCGGCACACAGATTTTCGAGGAAGACGGCGAAACGCTGATCTTCGATTTCACCGAAGTTGGCCAGTCGTTCGTCATCGCCAAGGGCGGCAATGGCGGGTTCGGCAATCTGCATTTCACTACGTCCACGAACCGCGCGCCGCGCCGCGCCAATCCCGGCCAGCCGGGCATCGAGATGACCATCATCCTGCGTCTGAAGCTGATCGCCGACGCCGGACTGGTGGGACTGCCCAACGCCGGTAAATCGACATTCCTCGCCACCGTGTCGGCGGCGCGGCCGAAGATCGCCGATTATCCGTTCACCACGCTGCATCCGGGGCTGGGCGTCGTGAAGAGCGACGACCGCGAATTCGTGCTGGCCGACATTCCGGGCCTGATCGAGGGCGCACACGAGGGCCACGGGCTCGGCGACCGCTTTCTCGGCCACGTCGAACGCTGCCGGGTGCTGCTGCATCTGGTCGACGTGACCGGCGAGCACGCCGGACGCGACTACAAGACGATCCGCACCGAGCTTGCCGCCTACGGCCAGGGGCTGGACGAGAAAGCCGAGATCGTCGCCCTGTCAAAGACCGATGCGGTCGAGCCCGAGGCGCTGAAGCAGCAGATGGAGCGCCTGAAGCGCGCCATCCGCACTGCCGGCCCGCCGCGTGAGGAGGGCCAGAAGATCCGCCCGCCGATGCTGCTGTCGTCGGCCACCCATACGGGCGTCACCGAGGTGCTGCGCGCGCTGGCGGCCGTCATCGCCGGACAGAAGGCGGACGAAGACCGACTGGCGACCCATGTGGTGTGGGCGCCGTGAATTGACGCCTGAATCCGGGACGTGATCGACAGTTCACTCCCGACATGCTAGTAATGTGCTCCTTGTTGCTAGCAAACCTTGTGGACGCTCATGTCGCGCCAGCTCAACATCCGAAGCGATGAGGCTTGCCAGACGGCCCGACAACTTGCGGAGCATCTCGGCAAGACGACGACTGATGTGGTGATCGAGGCGCTACGCGACTACAAGGCCCGCATGCTGGCGCCCAGTGCGAAAACTACGCGCGAGAAGGCCGAAGCGGATCGGAAAATTCTCAAACAGTTCATCGCGGCGACCAAGCGCAATCGAAAGCCGGGGCTGACGTCGGATCACAGCGATCTGTACGACGACGACGGATTGCCGATTTGATTATCGTCGACACGTCGGCGCTGCTGGCCATCATACTCGGCGAGCCTGAGGAAGATTCTTTCACCGATATCCTTCTCTTGCAGGACTGCGCCATCGGCTCAGCGACCTTGCTGGAAGCCCACATGACGCTGGCCCGGCATGAAAATGAAGACCTTTACCGTTCTCTCGATTTTCTGATCGACCGACCCAACATCGAACAGATTCCATTCGAAGCCCAGCATCTGGTGATCGCCAAACGGGCTTTCGACTTTTTCGGCAAGGGCCGCAGTCACCCCGCCCGCTTGAACTTCGGCGACTGCATGGCGTATGCGATTGCCAAGGTCGCCGATGCTCCCCTGCTGTTCAAGGGCGACGACTTCGTCCACACCGACATCCGACCGGCGATCGCAGTTTGAAAAAGACGCCCTCCCTTTCGAAGTTCCGCCGCATCGTCGTCAAGGTCGGCTCGTCGCTGCTCGTCGACCAAACCGCCGGCGTCATCAAACGCGACTGGCTCAATGCGCTGGCGGACGATCTCGCCGATCTGCACCGGCGCGAGGCCGACGTGCTGGTCGTGTCGTCAGGCTCCATCGCGCTCGGCCGCACCGTGCTGAAGCTGCCGCGCGGGCCGCTGAAGCTGGAAGACAGTCAGGCTGCCGCCGCCGTGGGACAGATCGCGCTCGCCCGCACATGGGCTGAGGTGCTGGGCGACCGGCAGATCACCGCGGGGCAGATTCTCGTCACCTTCACCGACACCGAAGAGCGCCGCCGCTATCTCAACGCGCGCGAGACCATTGGGCGTCTGCTCGACATGCGCGCCGTGCCGGTGATCAACGAAAACGACACCGTCGCCACCAATGAAATTCGCTATGGCGATAACGATCGTCTCGGCGCGCGCGTCGCCACGATGGCGAGCGCCGATCTGCTGATCCTGCTGTCCGACATTGACGGACTCTACACCGCGCCGCCGCATCTCGATCCTGAGGCGAAACTGTTGCCGGTCGTGCAACGCATCACGCCCGAGATCGAGGCCATGGCGGGCGGGGCGGCGTCGGAATTCTCGCGGGGCGGCATGTTCACCAAGATCGAGGCCGCCAAGATCGCCACGACGGGCGGCGCGCATATGGTGATCGCCGATGGGCGGGTGATGAACCCCATCCGGCGCATCGCCGACCGCAAGCCCTGCACGTGGTTCCTGTCGCCGTCGACGCCGATGACGGCGCGCAAGAAATGGATCGCCGGCTCGCTGGAGCCACGCGGCACCGTGCATCTCGACGAAGGCGCGGCGAAGGCGCTGACGCAGGGCAAAAGCCTTTTGCCGGCCGGCGTCACCCGCGTCGAGGGCCTGTTCGCGCGCGGCGATTGCGTCATCATTCGCGATCAGCGCGGGGCGGAACTCGGCCGCGGCCTCATCGGCTACGACGCCGATCAGGCGGCGCAGATCGTCGGCCGCAATTCGCGCGACATTGAAAGCGTTCTCGGCGCACCCGGCCGCGCCGAGATGATCCATCGCGACGACATGGCGCTGGCGGGAGAGTAGAGGCGGCGCAATCCCTCGCGCACCCCGGGACAAGGTCGCGTCACAAGCCTGTTGTGAAGCCCTGTTCGCGATGGCAAGCTGCCCGCTCAAGCGGTGAAATTGCCGCCACGAAACTCAGGGATATCACCATGGCGCGTTATGCGATTGGGCAAGGTGTGACGCAGGTCGAGGCCGCGAAACTGGTGATCGGCCGCGGTCGATACACGGACGACAACGCATTTCCGAACCAAGCGCACGCGATCTTCGTCCGTTCGCCGCACGCCCACGCGGACATTGCTTCCATTGACACGAGCGCGGCGCTCGCCATGCCGGGCGTTCTGGCAATTCTAACCGGCGAAGACTGGGAGGCCGAAGGCCTTGGCAAACTGAAGGGAAATTCACCGCCGAAGCGCCGCGACGGCCAGCCGGCCTATCGGCCGCCGCGTCCGGCGCTGTCGCGCGACAAGGTGCGCCACATTGGGCAGGCGGTTGCGGTAGTAATCGCCGAAACCGTCGCGCAGGCGAAGGATGCCGCGGAAGCCGTCGCGGTCGACTACGTCGTACAGCCGCCGCTCATTCATCAGCTCACGGCGCACGCTTCGGATGCGCCCCGCGTCTGGGCCGACTGCGAGAACAACGAAGCCTTCGTGGTCGAAAAGGGCGACGCGAAGAAAGCCGCAGAGGCCTTCAAGAATGCGCCGCATGTGGTCGGCGCGACATTCAAGGTCAGCCGCGTCACGGCCAATTCCATTGAGCCTCGTGCGGTCGCGGCCGAATACGATCCGGGCCGCGAGCATTTCCGCGTCTATGCCTGCCAGCAGCGGCCCTTCGTGTGGCGCAGCATGATGGCAGAACCGATCTTCGGCATCGACGAACACCAGATGACGGTGATCGCCGGCGACGTCGGCGGATCGTTCGGCATGAAGGGCGGGCTTTATCCAGAAGTGCCGGCTGTGGCATGGGCGGCCAAGAAAGTCGGACGCCCGGTGAAATGGGTGTGCGAGCGCAGCGAAGCGCATGTCTCCGACGAACAGGCGCGCGATCTCGTCATTCAGGGCGAACTCGCGTTCGACGACGACGGAAAATTTCTCGGCGTGCGGGTCGACGCGAAGGGCAATGTGGGGGCTTTCCTGTCGATGGCAGGCTTCGGGTCGGTCGTCGGAACGCCGACGAGCGCTCTTTGCGGCACCTACACCGTGCCGGCCGTTCATGGAAAATCGGCGGCGATCTTCACCAACACCTGCACGATGGGCAATTATCGCGGCCCGTCCGGCGTGCCGGGCGTGTTCGTGCTGGAGCGGCTGATCGACATGGCGTCCCGCAAGCTGGGACTTGATCCAACCGAGATCAGGCGGCGCAATTACATCCCAGCCTCCGCCATGCCGGTGAAGCTGCCGAATGGCGCGTCGTACGATTGCGGCGAATTCGAAGCCGTGATGGACAAGTGTCTGGCGCAGGCGGATTACGCAGGCGCTGCGAAGCGCAAGGCGGAAGCGCAGGCGCGCGGCATGCTCTATGGCGTCGGCGTTTCGTCGAGCGTCGATCCATCCGGAAGCCCGGCTCCCGAGTGCGCCGAACTGCGCTTCAATCCGGGCGGCACCGTCACGGTGCTGACGGCGTCGACTGCCGGAGGGCAAAGCCACGCAACGATCTACACACAGATCGTCTCGCAGACGCTCGGGCTCGACGCATCGAAGATCGAGGTCGTCGAGGGCGACACCAGCGTCATGCCGTGGGGCTCGGGCACCGGCGCGGCGCGCACCGCGACGATCAGTGGCACCGTCGTGCTGATGGCGGCGCAGAAGGTGCGCGAGAAGGGCCGCAAGATCGCCGCCCATCTTCTCGAAGCCGCCGCCGAGGACATAGAATTCAACGACGGATTCTACGCAATCGCCGGCACCGACCGGCGCATCGCATTCACCGACGTTGCGAAAATCGCCTTCCAGCCCTCGAAACTGCCGAAGGGCATGGAATTCGGCCTCTATGAGACGGCGAGCTGGGAGCCGGCCACCGGCAACATTCCGAACTCGTTTCAGGTTTGCGAGGTCGAGATTGACCCAGAAACCGGCGTGACGAAGATCGTGCGGTTCCATGTGGTGCAGGACGTCGGAGTCGAACTCAATCCGGTGCTGGTGCGCGGGCAGGCCATGGGCGGTTTCGCCCAGGCCGCCGGCCAGGCGCTGATGGAAGAGGTTCTGTACGATTCCGACGGCCAGGTTCTGACCGGCTCGTTCATGGATTACGCGATGCCGCGCGCCACCGATCTCTGCATGATGGACATCGGCAGCCATCCGGTGCCGACGAAAACCAATCCGCTCGGCGTGAAAGGCTGCGGCGAAACCGCGACGGTCGGCGCGCTCGCCAGCGTGATGAACGCGATCCACGACGCGCTCGCGCCCTACGGCGTCACCAACCTGCCGATGCCAGCGACTCCCGCGAAGATCTGGCGCGCGATTCACGAGGCGAAGAACGCCGCCAGGCAATGAGGCATGCGGTTAGCAGTGATGCCCCTCATGCTTCGAGACGGCCCTGCGGGCCTCCTCAGCGCGAGGGGCTCAGCTGCATTTAATGACTGAAAAAAAGCCCTCCCCCTTGTAACTTGGAATCGTCGTTTCGCGGTAGACTGCCGCGTTCGGCGGCGGCTGCGATCCCGTCTCGTCCTCGTGGCGACAAGCCCGATCCTCAGCGTGGCGACGCAGCCGCAAGTTCATTGAGCCCGAACAGTCGCCTGGGCCGTC
>CANJEY010000126.1 GCA_947472615.1 Beijerinckiaceae bacterium | reverse complement strand
GCCGGCGCGCGATCCGTATTCGTAGACCGATTCCATGTTCATATGCCGCTGGCCGGGCCAGGGCTGCGCGCCGACGATTTCGGACAGGAACGCTTCCGACGCCGCGTCGCCGTGCAGAATGTTGTTCTCGCCGCCCTCCTCGTAATTGACCACGAACTGCAGCGTGATGCGCGCGCCGCCCGGCCAGCGGGCGTGCGGCGGATGTGCGCCATAGCCGATCATGTCGCGGGGGTAAGATCCTTGCATGGCGCTCACGGGTTACGAGCCTCGGTAGGTCGAATAGGCCCAGGGCGAACAGACGAGCGGCACATGATAGCGACCATCGGGGTCCGTGATCTGGAAACGGATTGGAACAATGTCCAGAAACGCAGGACCGGCGCCAATCTGGCCGCTGGCGCGAAAGTAGTCACCGATGGCAAAAACGAGTTCATACGAGCCTGTCCGGAAGGCATCTTCGCCCAGAAGCGGCGCATCGGTGCGCCCGTCGGCGTTCGTTGCAACTTGCGCAACCAGTCGTCGCGTCCCGTCCGAATTGAGGATGTAAAGCTCGACGTTGACGCCTTGCGCGGGCAATCCCCTCGCCGTATCGAGGACATGAGTGGACAGGCGACCCATTCGGCGTTCCCGCATCTGCAGCAAGGCGATGTGGTCTTTCTTGCGGGCCTGAGCGCCCGCCGTCAATAATCATTTCGCAGCTGCGAACAGGTTGCAATTTCAACACGAGACCGGGGCGTCGACATGGACACGATACTGATGGAATGGGGCGGGCTGCTGCTGCGGTGGCTGCACGTCATCACCGGCATCGCGTGGATCGGCTCGTCGTTCTATTTCATGCATCTCGACGCCTCGCTGCGCGCCGTCGCCAACATGCCGAAGGGCGCGTACGGCGAAGTGTGGGAAGTGCACGGCGGCGGCTTCTACGAAGTGCGCAAATACCTCGTCGCGCCCGACGATCTACCGAAGGAGCTGATCTGGCACAAATGGGAATCCTACGCGACCTGGCTGTCGGGATTCTCGCTGCTGATCTGGGCCTATTATCTCAAGGCCAGCATGTTTCTGATCGACCCCGCGGTGCTGAATATCGGCCCTATCGCGGCGGCCGCGATCGGCATCGGCGCGCTGGGGCTGGGCTGGGTCGTCTACGACTATCTGTGCAACTCGCCGCTGGCGAAGAACGACGCCGGGCTGGCGGCAGTGGGATTCGCCTACGTCATCGGCATGGCGGCGCTGTTCCAGCACGTGTTTTCGGCGCGGGGCGCGTTCATCCACACGGGCGCGCTGATGGCGACGATCATGACCGCCAACGTGTTTCTGGTGATCATCCCCAACCAGCACAAGATCATCGCCTCGCTGAAGGCCGGCGAGACTCCGGACCCGCGCCTCGGCGCCATCGGAAAGATCAGGTCGACCCACAACAATTACCTGACCCTGCCGGTCCTGTTCCTGATGCTGTCGAACCACTACCCGATCACCTATTCGTCGAAATATGCGTTCGCGGTGGTCGGGCTGGTGCTGGTGGCGGGCGCGCTGGTGCGGGTGTTCTACAACCTTCGTCACGCCGGAAAGGGCGACAAGTGGTGGACGTGGATCGTGGCGGCGCTGTGCATTCTGGGCGCTGTCGCCATCACGGCACTGTCGTCGTCGCAGGCGCGCGATCAACTCGGCCTCGCGCCGCTCGATCCACCGGCCGCCTACGCGGGCGGACCGGAAGCGCCCAGGCAGGTCGCCAATGTGGTCGCCAGCCGCTGCTCCATGTGTCACGCCGACGAGCCGGTTTGGGAGGGCATTCCGGCCGCCCCGAAGGGCGTGAAGCTCGAAACCCCGTCGGAGATTGCGCGCCACGCCGAAGAAATCTACATGCAGGCCGTGCTGACGCGGGCCATGCCGCCCAACAACATCACCGAAATGCCCGACAGCGAAAGGCGCATC
The DNA here is from genome assembly GCA_947472615.1 of Beijerinckiaceae bacterium. Lineage (GTDB taxonomy): Bacteria > Pseudomonadota > Alphaproteobacteria > Rhizobiales > Beijerinckiaceae > Terripilifer. The sequence goes on along the minus strand of CANJEY010000126.1, from coordinate 8,961 downwards.
CTGCGCGACTGGATCGCCGCCCGCTGAAACCCGAAAGATTCCCATGCCCCCCAGCGACGAACAACTGAAGGCGCTCGTGCGCGCGCGCTTCGACGAGCAGACGCGGTTTCTCGCAGAGCTCGTCAAGGTTCCCTCCGATAATCCGCCCGGCGATTGCGACGCCCATGCGGTGCGCGCGGCGCAATTGCTGGAAGAATTCGGGTTCACGGTCGAGCGCCATCCCGTGCCGACCGACGTCACGCGCGCCCACGGCATGATTTCGGCGACCAATCTGGTCGTCCGCCACCGCTTTGGCCCCGGCCCGGTGGTGGCGCTGAATTCTCACGGCGACGTCGTCGCGCCGGGCGCGGGCTGGACGCACGATCCCTATGCGGCGGACATCGCCGACGGCCAGATGTTCGGCCGCGGCGTTGCGGTGTCGAAGTCCGACTTCACTACCTACGCATTCGCGCTGCTGGCGCTGATGCAATCCGGCGCGGCCCTGAAGGGAGCTGTCGAACTGCATCTCACCTACGATGAGGAACAGGGCGGCGAGATCGGGCCGGGCTGGCTTCTGTCGCAGAACATCTCGAAGCCCGATGCGGTGATCTGCGCCGGCTTCAGCTATGCGGTCGTGGTGGCGCACAACGGGTGCCTTCACCTTGAAGTGGAGGTGATCGGCAAGTCGGCGCATGCCGCGATCCCCTCAACCGGCGTCGACGCCATGGAGGCCGCGACCGCGATCCTCAATGCGCTTTACGCCTATCGCGCCGGGCTTGGGGCGAAAGTCTCGGCCGTCAAAGGCATCGGTTCGCCGCAACTCAACGTCGGCCTCATCAGCGGCGGCATCAACACCAACGTGGTGCCGGACAAGGTGACGTTCCGGCTCGACCGGCGCATCATCCCCGAAGAAGCGCCGGAAACCGTCGAGGCGGAGGTGCGCGCCGTGATCGCGGCTGCGGCCGCAAGCCGCCCCGCCGCGCGCGTCGAAGTCCGACAAGTGCTGCTGGCGCGGCCGCTGAAGCCGACGCCCGAAGCGATGCGAATCTCGGACGCGCTTTGCAAGAACGCCAGCGCGGTGTTCGGCGAGCCGATCGCCTCGAACGGCGTGCCGCTCTACACCGACGCGCGGCTCTATGCCGAACAGGGCATCCCGGTCGTGCTCTACGGCGCAGGCCCCCGCACGATCGAGGAAGCCAACGGCCATCGCGCCGACGAACGCCTCAAACTGTCGGATCTGGAAAAGGCCACGGCCGTCATCGCCATGACGGTTCGGGATCTGCTGGCCTGACGCCAGCCAGTCATACGTGAAAGCCCCCGGCGGCCTGCGCCGGGGGCTTTTTGTTCAGGCCTCCGCCTGATGGGCGGCCTTGATGATCTCTTCCCGCATGGCGCTATCGTCGGCGGCGCCGTTGAAGAAGGCGTTCAGGATCACGGTGACGATCGTGGTCAGCAGGATGCCCGAATCCATCATGGGCTTCAGGTATTTGGGCAATTGATCGAAGATGTTCGGCGCGATCAGCGTCAACATGCCGACCCCGATGCCGATAGCGACGACGAACAGATTGTTGCGGCTGTTCTTGAAGTCGACGACCGACAGGATGCGGATGCCGGTCGCGGCCACCATGCCGAACATCACCAGCCCCGACCCGCCCAGCACATAGACCGGGATCGAGCCGACGACAGCCGCCAGTTTCGGGATGAAGCCGAGGATCAGCAGCACGACTGCGCCAGCAATCGCCACCCAGCGCGACTTCACGCCAGTCACTCCGACCAGCCCGACGTTCTGAGAGAACGACGTATAGGGGAACGTGTTGAAAATGCCGCCCAGAACGGTGCCGACGCCGTCGGCGCGCAGGCCCGCGCTCAGTTCGGCCGTACCGACCTTTTTGCCGGTCATCTCGCCCAGCGCCAGGAACATGCCGGTCGATTCGACCATGACGACGATCATCACGACGCACATGGTGAGCGCTGCGGAGAGGTCGAACTTCGGCATGCCGAACTGGAACGGATAAATAATGTCGAGCCAGGGGGCCGCCGCCACGCCCGCGAAATTCATCTTGCCGAGCAGCGCCGCCAACACTCCGCCAAAGACGATGCCGAGCAGCACCGCGATATTCGACAGGAAGCCTTTGGCGTATTTGGCCACCAGCACCACAACCACCAGCACGGCGAGCGCGATCGCCAGATTGTCGAGCGCCCCGAACGCCGGATTCGGCACATCGCCGACGCCGCCTTCCACGAGCGGCTTCTTGATGGTGGCGAAACCGCCCCCGGCCCACCCGATGCCGATGCGCATCAGCGAAATGCCAATCACCGTGATGATCGTGCCGGTCACGACCGGTGGGAAGAAGCGCAATAACCGGCTGATCAGAGGCGCCGCCAGAACCGCGAACACGCCAGCGAAGATCACCGAGCCGTAAATGGTCAACAGCGCATCCACGCCCGACATGCCGGCGGCTTTCGAGGCACCGCCCATGGCCAGCATCGGGGCGACCGACGCAAACGTCACGCCCATCATCACCGGCATGCGAATGCCGACGCCCGGAAAGCCATAGGCCTGCACCAGCGTCGCCAGCCCGCAGGCGAACAGGTCGGCATTGATGAGCAGCGTCCGCTGTTCGGGCGTCAGCCCGAGCGCGCCAGCGATGATCAGCGGCACGGCGATTGCGCCCGCGTACATCACCAGAACATGCTGCAAGCCCAGCGCCGCCAACCGCGTCGGTGGGATCATTTCATTGACGGGATCAACTGAACTACTCATGCCTGCCCCCAGTTTTCCAGAACCCATGCAGCAAAGCTTGCGCCAGATCGGCCGCCGTGCCTAGCCCCCTTTCATTTCTGAGGCGACACGACTGTCGACGATTACAACGCATGGCACAGTGATTGCTTGGCTTTAGGCGCGACAGACGCGGGAACGCCGTCGCATTCGGCGCGGTCTTTGCGCGCAGACGGGGAGTAATGAATGTCTGATGCCTCAGGGCTTGTCGACGCACCGGGGGCGCAATCCAACCTCGCCGAACTTGGCGAGCGATTGCGGCGCAGCGCCGAATACATTTTCATTCCGGTTCTGGCGCTGCTGATTTCGGCTTTCCTGTTTTCGATCTTCCTGTAGACAATCCACAAGTCGCCGCTCGATTTCTTCGAACTCGTCTGGCGTGGCGGCTTCGCCACCAGCTTCTCGATCCAGAATACGTTGCAACGCGCCGCGCCGCTGATCCTCACGGCGCTGGCGGTCGCGATCCCGGCGCGCATCGGCCTCATCATGATCGGCGGCGAAGGCGCGCTGGTGCTCGGCGGCTTCTTTGCAGCTGCGATCGCCGTGCCGATGATCGATCGCGCACCTCCGATGCTGACAATCCTGCTGATGGCGATCGCCGGCGCAGGCGCGGGTGCGGCCTGGGTCGGCATCTGCGGCGCGCTGCGGCACTACCGCGGAGTGAACGAAACGATCTCGAGCCTGCTGCTGACCTACATCGGCATTGCGATCATGAACTTTTTCGTCGAGGGCGCGCTGCGCGATCTGACAAACCCGAACAAGCCTTCCACGAAGCCGCTTGGCGACGCCTACATGGTCGGCAAGATTCCGGGCTTCGACGTGCACTGGGGTTTCGCATTCGGGATAATCATCGCGATCTTTCTGCAAATCCTGATGACGCGGACCACGTTCGGTTTCGCGGCGCGCATCACGGGCGGCAATCCGCGCGCGGCGCTGGCGCAGGGCCTGCCGGTCGGCTGGCTGATCGTCGTCTGTACCGCGATGGCGGGCGCGTGCGCGGGGCTCGCGGGCTTTTTCGAAGTGGCTGCCATTCAGGGCCGCGCCAATGCGTCGCTCGCGGCCGGCTACGGATTCACCGGCATTCTGGTGTCGTTTCTGGCGCGCCACAATCCGATCGCGATCATTTTCGTGGCGATCATGTTCGGCGGCATCGTGGCGTCGGGTGGCCTGATCCAGCGACGTCTCGATCTGCCGGACGCCACCGTGCTGTTGTTGCAGGGCCTCACGTTCGTGGTGCTGCTGGCGTCTGAAACACTTTACGGCCGCTTCTCCTTCTTCAAACCGGCGGAGTCGCGCTGATGAACGACAGTACGCCCCTTATCGTGCTGATCGCCATTCTGGGCGGCGCGTTGCGCGTCTCGACGCCGTTCATGTTCGTCGCGCTCGGCGAATGCCTGACAGAAAAATCCGGCCGCGTGAATCTCGGCCTCGAAGGGACGCTCGTGCTGGGCGCGATGACCGCCTACGCGGTGTCCTATCATTCCGGTTCGCCATGGCTCGGCGTGCTGGCGGCGGGGCTCGCGGGCGCAGCGCTCGGCGGCATTCACGGCTTCATTTGCAAACTGCCGAAGGTGAACGACGTCGCAGTCGGCATCGCCATGATGCTGTTTGGCACCGGCATCGCGTTCTTCTTCGGCAAAGCCTACATCCAGCCCACAGCGCCGCGGCTTGGCTCGATCTCGCTCGGCGACTGGACCGGCAACGCACAGCTCGCCACCGCCCTGCAGATCAATCCGTTGATGATCGTCGGCATACTGGTCGCCATCCTGATGTGGTGGGCGTTCGCCAACACGCGCTGGGGGCTGATCGTCCGCATGAGCGGCGACAGCGCGCCCTCCGCCATGGCGATGGGCGTGTCGGTCGATCTCGTTCGCTTTCTGGCGACGACGGCGGGTGGCTTTCTGGCCGGCGTCGGCGGCGCGTTTCTGTCGCTGTATTATCCGGGCTCGTGGAATCAGGGGCTGTCGTCCGGACAGGGCCTGATGGCCGTCGCGCTGGTGATCTTCGCGCGCTGGGATCCGATCCGCTGCGTCGCCGCAGCCTTCCTGTTCGGCGCGACGGGCGCCATCGGCCCCGCGCTTCAATCGGTTGGCGTAACGCAGGGCTATTACTTCTTCAACGCCGCTCCCTATATCCTGACCCTGTTCATCATGATCGCCTCCGCCGGCTCCAAGAAGGCGGGACGCGACGTGCCGGGCGAACTGTCGATCATCAAATGACCACACCTGCAGGCCCCATCAAGGCAGATCCCTATCCGTGGCCCTACGATGCGGCGATCACGCCACAGAATACGGCGCTCATCATCATCGACATGCAGACCGATTTCTGCGGCAAGGGCGGCTATGTCGACACGATGGGCTACGACATCAGCCTGACGCGCGCGCCGATCGAACCAATCGGGCGCGTGCTGGCGGCCTTTCGGCAAAAGGGCTTTCACGTCATCCACACGCGCGAGGGCCATCGGTCGGAACTCTCCGACCTGCCCGACAACAAGCGCTGGCGCTCCCGGCAGATCGGCGCCGGCATCGGCGATCCGGGCCCGTGCGGTCGCATTCTGGTGCGCGGCGAGCCGGGCTGGGACATTATCCCGGAACTCGCCCCGCGCGAGGGCGAACCGATCATCGACAAGCCCGGCAAAGGCTCATTTTACGCCACCGATCTCGAGCTGCTGCTGCGCGGCCGCGGCATCCGCAATCTGGTGCTGACCGGAATCACCACCGACGTCTGCGTGCACACGACCATGCGCGAGGCCAACGATCGCGGCTTCGAATGCCTGCTGCTGGAAGATTGCTGCGGCGCAACCGATCCCGGCAATCACGCTGCGGCGGTCAAGATGGTGAAGATGCAAGGCGGCGTCTTCGGGTCCGTTTCGAATTCAACTCAATTGATCGAGGGCCTTCCATGAGCAACGCCCTGTCGGCTGCGCCGAGTTTGGTGTCCACGCCACGCGCCATGTCGCTCGAAACGATCGGCATGACCAAGACGTTCGGCTCGTTCACGGCGCTCGACAATGTGTCGCTGAAAGTCGACGCCGGTTCGTTTCACGCGCTGCTCGGAGAGAACGGCGCTGGCAAGTCGACGCTCGTGAAGTCGATCATGGGCTATTACCACGCCGACAAGGGCTCGCTTCTGCTCGACGGACACGAGGCGCAGGTGCGAAATCCCCGCGATGCGCGCGATCTCGGCCTCGGCATGGTGTATCAGCACTTCACTCTGGTGCCTTGCCTCACCGGCGCAGAAAATCTCGTCATCAGCCGCGCCGATGCGCCGGCCGTGATCGACTGGAAAAAGGAGAAGAAGGCGCTCGACGCGTTTCTCGACCGCATGCCGTTCCGCGCGCCGCTCGACAAGCCTGTCTCGTCACTGGCGGCCGGCGAAAAGCAGAAGCTGGAAATCCTCAAGCTGCTCTATCTCGATCAACGCCTGCTGATCCTCGATGAGCCGACCTCCGTGCTGACCCCGCAGGAGGCCGACGAGATTCTCGGCCTGTTGAAAGGCATGACGGATCGCGGCGACATTTCGGTCGTGATAATCACCCACAAATTCCGCGAAGTGACGGCGTTCGCGGACGCGCTGTCGGTTTTGCGGCGCGGCAAGCGCGTCGGCGGCGGGCTCGTCAAGGACATGACAACCGACGAAATGGCTCGGCTGATGATCGGCGATACGCCGATCCGCCAGCGGGCCTTGAGGCAGGAGAACACGACCGGACCGGTGACGCTGGAACTTGCAGGTCTCATGGCGGACGGCGATGAAGGCGCGAGCGTGCTTAACGCCGTCAACCTCAAGATTCATTCCGGCGAGATCGTCGGCATCGCAGGCGTGTCGGGCAACGGCCAGTCGCAACTTGTCGAGGTTCTGTCCGGCCAGCGGCCGCTCCGGGATGGGCGCATTTTCGTGCGCGACAAGCCGTTCGAGCCGACGCGCGACGCCTATTTCCGCCTGAAGATTTTCGGTTTGCCGGAAGAGCCGCTGAAGAATGCGACTGTGGCGCGGATGACGGTGGCGGAAAATCTGGCGTTCCGCAATTTCGACCGGCCGCCCAACGCCAAATTCGGCTGGTGGCTGTCCCCCGGCCCCATGCGCACGAAGGCGCGCGAGTTAATCGCCCGATACCGCGTGAAGACGCAATCGCCTGAAAGCGCCATTGGCGATCTTTCCGGCGGCAACGTACAGCGCGCCGTGCTGGCGCGCGAACTGTCGGGCGAGGTGGACGTGCTGATCGTCGCCAATCCGTGTTTCGGTCTCGACTTCGCGTCGGTCGCCGAAATCCGCTCGCAGATCATGGAGCAGCGCAACAAGGGCGCGGCCGTATTGCTGGTGTCGGAAGATCTCGACGAAATTCTCGAACTCGCCGATCGCGTCGCGGTCATGTCGGAAGGAACCATCGCGTTCGTGTCGCCCATCGGCGAAACCGATCGCGCCACCATCGGCAAGCACATGGCCGGACACGAATGATGATCGCCGTCAAAGCCAGTCCGTATGCGTTCAAACTGGACCCCAACAAGGTCGCGCTCGCCGTCATCGACATGCAGCGCGACTTCGTCGAGCCAGGCGGCTTCGGCGACTCGCTGGGTAACGACGTGTCGCGGCTGCAGGCAATCGTGCCGACCGTGCAGGCGCTGATCGGGCTTTTTCGCCAGCAAGGCTGGCCCATCGTTCATACGCGCGAAAGCCACCTGCCCGACCTGTCCGACTGTCCGCCCGCCAAGCGCAACCGCGGCGACGCCGCGCTGCGCATCGGCGACGCCGGCCCGATGGGCCGGCTGCTGGTGCGGGGCGAACCGGGCAACGCGATCATTGACGAATGCGCGCCCATTGAAGGTGAAATCGTCATCGACAAGCCCGGCAAGGGCATGTTCTGCGCCACCGATGTGCAGTCGCAACTTGATGCGCTCGGCGTCACACAACTCGTGTTCGCGGGCGTCACCACGGAAGTCTGCGTGCAGACGTCCATGCGCGAAGCCAACGACCGCGGCTACGAATGCCTGCTGGTGGAAGACGCGACGGAAAGCTACTTTGCGGACTTCAAGGCGGCGACGCTCGCCATGCTGACCGCGCAGGGCGGCATCGTGGGCTGGACGGCGCCGCTGGCCGATCTGAAGGAAGCCGTGGGATGACTGAAGACGAGATCGTGGAAGCGCATGTCGAGACGGCGGCGCGCTTTCTCGGGCTAAAGCTGAGCGACGACAGCCGCCCCATGGTGATCGTGCATCTGCGCATCGCCTCCCAACTTGCCCGCAACCTGATGGACTTTCCGTTGCCGGACGAGTCCGAGCCCGCGCCGGTTTACGCTCCATGAGTTTCGATCATATCGAAGCCAGCGCCGCCGACATCGGCCGCGCCGTGCAATCAGGCGCGACAACCGCGACCGCTGCGGTGGAAGCCTCGCTGACGCATATCGAAAAGTACGATCCGAAGCTGGGCGCTTTCACGGATGTGGTCGCGGCCCGCGCGCGCCAGAAGGCGGCCGAGATCGACGCCAGACGCGCGCGCGGGGAAAAGCTCGGGCCGCTGGCCGGCGCGCCCTTCGCGGTGAAAAACCTGTTCGACGTCGCCGGGATTGCCACCCTGTCGGGCTCGAAGATCAATCGCAGCCATAAGCCCGCCAGCGCCGACGCGACGCTGGCGCGGCGGCTGGAAGCCGCCGGCGCCATTTTGGTCGGCGCGCTCAACATGGGCGAATACGCCTACGATTTCACCGGCGAAAATCAGCACTACGGCCCGTCGCGCAACCCGCACGATTCCGACTACATGACCGGCGGATCGTCGGGCGGATCGGGCGCGGCCGTGGCGAGCGGCATGGTTCCGCTGTCGTTGGGCTCCGACACCAACGGATCGATCCGGGTTCCGTCGTCGTTGTGCGGTCTGTTCGGGCTCAAGCCGACATACGGGCGGCTATCGCGCGGCGGCACGTTTCCGTTCGTGACGAGTCTGGATCATCTGGGTCCCATCGCCCGCACCGTCGAGGATCTGGCGATTTCGTATGACGCCATGCAGGGGCCGGACCCGCTCGATCACGCGCAGGCGGCGCGTCCGATCGAACCCGTTGCGGCTTCGGTCGACGCTGGAATCGAAGGCCTGCGCATCGCCCGCGCGGGCGGCTATTTCGCCAAAGGCGGCGATCCGGAATGTTTCGAGGCGGTCGACCGTATCGCCAAGGCATTTGGCAACACAAAGAGCATCGAGTTTCCCGAAGCCGCCCG
>CANJEY010000125.1 GCA_947472615.1 Beijerinckiaceae bacterium | reverse complement strand
GGCCTCGGTTGCATCGGTGGCGGTAAATCTCGACATGAATCCTCCCTGTCTCAAACCTTGCGCGGATTAAGAACAGGTTCCGCGACGGATGCAATGGCGCGCCAGAGAAATCGGCATTCATCGGGCCTGCATCTGCCTTGCCTCGCACTGGCGCGGGCCGTAGAACCGCGAACGCCGCGATCGCGCGGCTCTCGGGAGGTCGCATGGCGCGTGTCAGGATCAAGATGATCGCCGGCCTGCTGGCGCTGGGCGCAACGCTGACGGCCCCGCTTGCGGCTTTGGCGCAGACGCCCGCCGAGTTCTTCAAAGGCAAGACGATCCACATTCTGGTCGGCGGCGCGGCGGGCGCGGCCTATGACTTCGTCGGCCGTGCGCTGGCGCTGCACATGGGCCGCCACATTCCGGGCGAACCGTCGATGGTCGTCGACAACATGCCCGGCGCGGCGAGCCTCGTGATGATGAATTCGCTCTACAACCGCTCGCCGAAGGACGGCACCGCCATGGGCATGCCGCTCAACGGCATCGTGCTTGAGCCGCGGCTCAAGGCGTTGTCGCGCGACGGCTCGAATGTGCTGTTCGATCTGTCGAAAATGAGCTGGATCGGCACGCCCGCGCAGCAGCCGCAAGTGCTGTGGGTGTGGCACGAGACGCCGTTCAAGACCGCCGACGATCTGAAGAAAATGCCAAGCTCCTTCGGGGCGACTGCGCCGGGCGGCGACAATTACATTCTGCCAACATTGTCGAACGCCCTGATGGGCACGCAGATGAAGCTCGTCAGCGGCTACAAGGGCGTCACTGACATTTTCCTCGCCGCCGAACAGGGCGAAGTGACCGGGAACACCGCCAACCTTTCGAGCCTGCTGGGCAATCCAGACTGGTGGACAAACAAGAAGGCGCGCGTGCTGATCCAGTACGGCGCCGAACGGCTGCCGGAACTGAAGGATGTGCCGACCGCGATCGAACTCGCGACCGACGAAGCCGGCAAGCAGATGCTGCGCGCCTACGCCACCAAGTTCAAGACCACCTACCCCATCCTGCTGCCGCCCGACGTTCCGGCCGACCGCGTGAAGGCGCTGCAAACGGCGTTCGACGAGACGATGAAAGACCCGCGCTTCATCGCCGACGCCCATAAGATCGGCATCGACGTAAGCCCGCTCGGCGGCGAGGCGATCAAGAAGATCATGGCGGACATCGACGCCGTTCCGGAAGACGTGATCGAGCGGCTGCGCAAGCTCGTCAACTGATCGTGCTACAAGCGGCCATGCACGCGGCGCGGCAGGCCGCCACAGGAGTTCCGACATGATTCAGGTGAAACGGCTGGGCCACGCCACCTTCTCGACGCCCGACCTCGAACGGCAGATCGACTATTGGCGCGATGTCGTCGGCCTGTCGCTCGTCGATCGCGGCAAGGATCATGCGGTGCTGGCCACCAAGCTCGGGCAAGAAGCGATCGGGCTGGAGCGCGGGCCGGATGTACAGTTGCTCCGCCTGTCGTTTCAGGTGAAGCCCGGCAGCGATCTCGGCGAACTCGTCGCCAACCTGCAGAAATCAGGCGTGCATAGCGAACGGCGCAGCGGCATCTCGCCGGGCGTGAAAGAGGCCGTGACGTTCACCGACCCCAAGGGGACGCTGATTGAAGTCTATGCGGACTATCATTTTCATGCGCAGGAAAAGGCCGAGCGCGGCATCAGCCCGCTGAAGTTCGGGCATGTGGCGTATCGTGTCGAAGATGTCGACAAACTGGTGAAGTTCTACACCGACGTGCTGGGCTTCCGGGTTTCCGACTGGATGGGCGATCACTTCGCATTCCTGCGCTGTTCGCCCGATCATCACACCATCAACTTCGTGCGCTTCGACCAGCCGGCGCTGCACCACATCGCCTTCGAGGTGCGCGACTGGAGCGACATGCACCGCACCTGCGAGACGCTGACGCGCAACAACATTCCGCTGCTGTGGGGACCAATCCGCCACGTCGTCGGCCACAACATCGCCGCCTATCATCGCAATCCTGACGAACTCCGCATCGAGATGTTCTGCGAGATGGACCAGATGCGCGATGAGGAGATGGGCTATTGGGAGCCGCGCCCGTGGCACGAGGAAATGCCGCTGCGCCCCAAGCGCTGGCCGAAGGATACGCTGCGCGCCCAATGGGTGTTCGGTTCGCACGGCAATTATTACTAAGCGTCACGCGCGCGGGGAGCACGCCATGAAACTTGCAATCGGCATCGGCATTGCGGCCATTGTCTGGAGCGCCCTGCCCTCGGCTGCACAGACGAAGGTGCGCGTCGGCAACGTCAACACGGCGAGCGACATCGGCATCTATCTCGCGCACAAGAAGGGGTTCTTCAAAGCGGAAGGACTCGACGTCGAGTTCATCGGCTTCGACACGGCCGCGCGCATGATTGCTCCACTCGGCACCGGGGAGCTTGATGTTGGCGGCGGCACGGTTTCGGCCGGGCTTTACAACGCCTATGCGCGCAAGATCGGCATCACCATCGTGGCCGACAAGGGTTCGAGCAAGCCGGGCTACAATTTCTCGCAGCTCATGGTGCGCAAGGATCTGGTCGACAGCGGCCGCTACAAGACGTTCGCCGACCTGAAGGGGCTGAAGATCGCCACGGCCGCGCGCGGCACCGGCAACGCGGCGACGCTGAACTTCGCCCTGAAGCTGGGCGGATTGACCTTCAAGGACGCCGACATCATCGAGCTTGGCTTTCCGCAGCACGCGCCCGCCTACGCCAACAAGGCGATCGACGCGAGCATCACCAACGAGCCGAGCGCCAGCCTCGTCGAGCAGCGCGGCCTCGCGCTGCGCGTCGACAAGAAGGACGAGGTCTACCCGAACCACCAGACCGCCGTGCTGCTCTATTCGGACACATTCCGCAAGAACAGGCCGGACATCGCGCTGAAATTCATGCGCGCCTACATCAAGGGCGTGCGGGTCTACAACGATGCGCTCAAGGGCGGGCGCATCGCCGGGCCGAACGCCGACGAAGTGGTGGCGGCGCTGGTCGAATACAGCGAGATCAAGGACGCCAAGCTGCATCGCGAAACGACGCCCGCCGCCTGCGATCCCGATGGCGGACTGAACATCGCCAGCCTCGACGACGATCTCGCGTTCTTCAAGGCCGAAGGCGTGATCGAGGACAAGTCCATCACAGCCGCCACCGTGATCGACACGAGCTTTGCGCAAAAGGTCGTGGCCGAGCTCGGACCCTACAAGCCGCAAGACGCGCGCTGAACGTACGCAGGATGTTACGATGAACGAACACGCCGCCAAACCCGCGCCGTCGAACGGCCCCTACACGGATCTGCGCGATCTGCTGCAGCGCGTCGACCAGATCGGCGAGCTGAAGCGCATTTCAGGCGCCGACTGGAATCTCGAGATGGGATGTCTGGCTGAGATCATCTATCACGCTGCCGGCGAGAGCGCCCCGCCCGCCCTGCTGTTCGACGATATCCCCGGTTATCCCGGCTTTCGCTGTCTCGCCGGCATGACCAATTCGGCGCAGCGGTTGGCGATGACGATGGGCTTTCCGCTGTCGAAGAAATCGCTCGACGTGGTGACGTCCTATCGCGACCGCATGCAGGGCTACAAGCCGATCCCGCCGCGCGAAGTCGCGAGCGGTCCGATCTTCGAGAACATCATCCGCGACGAGGATGTGAACGTCTACAAGTTCCCCGTGCCGATGCTGCACGAACTCGACGGCGGCCGCTACATCGGCACCGACGATCTCGTCATCATGCGCGATCCGGAAAACGACTGGGTCAACATCGGCACGTACCGGTCGATGGTGCAGGACGAAAAGAGCGTCGGCCTCTGGATGTCGCCCGGCAAGCACGGACGGCAGATCCGCGAGAAATATTTCAAAATGGGCAAGCCCTGCCCGGTGCTGATTTCGTGCGGCCATGATCCGCTGCTGTTTCTGGCGGCCGGCAACGAATTGAAGTTCGGCTTCAGCGAATACGATTATGCGGGCGGTCATCGCGGCGAGCCCATCGAGATCGTGAAGAGCGAACTGCACGGACTGCCGATGCCCGCGCATGCCGAGATCGTGCTCGAAGGCGAGATGTATCCGGGCGAGACATTGCCCGAAGGCCCGTTCGGCGAATTCACCGGCTATTACAATCGCGAGCGCAGCGAACAACCGGTGGTGCGCATTCGCCGAATCTACCATCGCGACAACCCGATCATGTCGATCGCCTCGCCCATCCGTCCTCCGTCCGACTTCTCGTATTCGAAATGCGTGATGAAGGCCGGCATGATCTGGGACGAGGTGGAGCGCGCAGGCCTGTCGGGCGTACGCGGCGTTTGGTGCCACGAGGCAGGCGCGGCGCGCATGCTCAATATCATTTCGGTGAAGCAGGCCTATGCGGGACACGCGCGGCAGGCCCTGCATCTGGCGGCCAGCTGCCAGTCGGCGTCCTATCTCGGCCGCTGGGTGATCGTCGTCGATCACGACGTCGATCCGACCGACACGTTCGACGTGCTGTGGGCCATGTCGACGCGCTGCGATCCGGCCACCGACATCGACATCCTGCATCGCGCATGGAGCGGTCCGCTCGATCCGCTGGTGAAGGACAACATGAATTCGCGAGGGCTGATCGACGCCTGCCGGCCGTTCGAGCGCATCGATTCCTTCCCGCCGATTTCGCAGGCGAGCCCGGAACTGAAGGCGCGCGTCGCCGAGAAATTCAAGCATCTGCTGTGAGAAGGTGAACGACATGCATATCGCCATCGCGGGCGGCGGAATTGCGGGACTGGCGCTGGCGCTGAACCTGCACAATCGCGGCATCTCCTGCACGGTTTACGAGCGGTCGCCGGAGGTGAAGGAAATCGGCGTCGGCATCACGCTGCTGCCGCACGCCATGAAGGAATTCGCCGCGCTCGGCCTCGACAAGCAGCTTGAGGCGCAGGGCATCGAGAATCTCGAGAGCTGTTTCTTCAACCGCTTCGGCCAGCTCATCTACAAGGAACCGCGTGGGCGCTACGCCGGCTACGCGGTGCCGGAAGTCGGCATCCATCGTGGCCGGTTGCATCTGACGCTGTTCAACGCGGCGCGTGAGCGTCTAGGCGCCGATCGCATCCTCACAGACCGCAAATGCGTCGGCTTAGAGCAGGACGGAAATGGCGTCACGGCGCATTTCGAAACGGCGGCGGGCGACAAGGCGCCTTCCGTGCGCGCCGATGCGCTGATCGCCTGCGACGGCATCAATTCTGTCATCCGAAAGCAGCTCTATCCAAATGACGCTGTAGCGTTCGGCGGCATCAACACGTGGCGCGGAGTCACGAAGCGCAAGCCGATCCTCAGCGGCCGCAGCTACATGCGCGTCGGCTCGATCAAGACCGGCAAGATCGTCATCTATCCGATCATCAACGACGTCGATGGCGAGGGCAATCAGCTTATCAACTGGATGGCCGAGATCGAGGGCGACGCGAAATCGAAGAACGACTGGAACGAGGCCGGCAAGCTCGAAGACTTCCATCACATCTACAAGGACTGGAACTTCGACTGGCTCGACGTATCGGCGCTGATCCGCGATTCCGAAATGATCCTCGAATATCCGATGGTCGACAAGGACCCTGTCGACAAATGGACGTTCGGACGCGTGACGCTGGCCGGCGACGCGGCGCATCCGATGTATCCTCGCGGCTCGAACGGAGCGGCACAAGGTTCGATCGACGCGCGCACTCTCGCCGATTGCCTTGCGCGCGAGAAGGATGCTGTCGCGGCGCTCGCCGCCTATGACGCGGCGCGCGTCGGCCCCGCCAACAAGGTTGTGCTGACGAACCGCTCCAATCCGCCGGACTTCATCAACATCAAGGTCGAGGAGCTGGTCGGCGACAAGCCGTTCGACAATCTCGACAATTACATTACGCAGGACGAATTGCGCGCGCTGTCGGACAATTACAAGAAGGTTGCGGGCTTCTCGCTGACGCCCGCCAGTTGAGCGTTCACCGGCCCGTCGCCTGCGCGAGAATGGCGTCGGCGCGGCCCGTGTCATGGCCGCGCCAAGCGACGATCTGATCGGGACGGATGAGCGCGAGATCGGCTTCGTAGAGATCGCGCGCCTCCTCGCCAGCAATATCGACGATGCTCAGGTCCAAGCCACGCGCCTTTGCGGACTTGGCAAAGGCAGAAACATCGGGCGCGTGCCTGCCCAGCCGCAGCAACGTCCACTCGAAGCCGAACGTGTCGTAGAGCGAGCGAGCGCCGTCGAGCCAGAGATGCGGCGGCCGTCCGCCCGGGCATGCGGTGGGCTGATAAATGTTCGGCGCATCAGGCGGCGGGGAGGTTCCATCAGAGACGATGATGGGCGAGCCGTCGTAGCGGCCGCCGAACGTCACGCCTGGAATGTTGAACTCGCGGCGCGCGTGAGCGTTGAAATATTCGCCCGCCTCGGCGCGTGCAGCTTCGCCCTGGGGAGACTCGTCTTCGATCTCGGCCGGCGCGAACTTGAGACCGAGCGAATCCGCGAAAAGCTTGGAATACCCAGTGTTGCGTTTGGCGAACGGCCGGCGCTCCGCCTCGTAGCTGTCGAGAAATGACTCCGGCGCAACGCCTTTGACGACGGCGGCGAACTTCCAGCCGAGATTGACCGAGTCCTCGATGGCGGTGTTGTAGCCGAGCCCGCCCGTCGGGGTGAACAGATGCGCGGCGTCGCCAGCGATGAAGACGCGGCCCTTTTGCATTTTTTCAGCGACGAGCGCGAAGCCCGCGCGCCACATGCCGTTCGAGAGAACGTCAACGTGCGTATCCGCTCCGATCGCCTGACGCACCATGTCGGCGGCGTGTGCGTCGGTGAGTTCGAGGCCTTCCTCATGCGGGCGCAATTGCGTGTGGAACGCGAACTCGGAGACGCCGTCGACCGCAGCCAGCAGCGCCCGGCGCTGTTGATTGAACGTGACGTTCATCCACGCCGGATCGTGCGGCACGACGCGATAATAATCCGGGATGCGCGCATAGACGGCGAACATGCGTCCGCCCATGAAGTCGCGATTGACGCCGCTGTCGCCTTCGAGCCTGTAGCCGAGCGTTTCGCGCACGAAGCTGCGCGGCCCATCGGCGCCCACCAGCCAGCGGCCGCGGATGCGCTGTGCGCCGCCGCCCGTCGCCAATTCGACGTCGGCGTCGACGCCCGTTGCGTCCTGCGCGAACGAGGTGACGCGGACGCCGTAATTGATCGACACGCCGGGCAGTTTCTCCGCCTGCCGGCGCAGTTCCGCCTCGACATATTTCTGCGAGATGCGGTGCGGCAGTTCGGCGGCGCTCCATGAGCCCGAGAGCGTGCGGATCACATCGGTCGCCTGCCGCGACGACGGCAGCTTGAAGCGCGCCAGTTCGTGTTTCGCGTAGCGGGTGAAATAGGCGATGTCGGTCGGATAATCCGGCGGCATGCCCATCTGGCGGATTTTGCCGGCGAAGCCGAGCCGGCGGAAATGCTCCATGGTCCGCGCCTGCGTGGCGTTCGCCTGCGGATTGAAGGCCGTGGTGGGTTTTTCATCCACCAGAACGCACGTCACGCCTCGGCGGCCAAGCTCGTTCGCCAGCATCAGCCCACATGGCCCGCCGCCCACGATGATCACATCTGTTTGATTGGGCAAATTCATGCGATCATGGGTCCATTGCAGGGTCGGCGATAGCGCGTCGGCCCGTTCGGGAGGCTCTGTTCGACACATGATTTACAGGACGTGGACGACCATCGACAAGCGCGACGCTTTCTCCATCAGCGTCGCCGGCGACGGGACCGGATCGGTCGAGGCGGAAGCCGAGATCGCACTTGCGCGGGCGGTGTCCGAGGTCGAGGCCGCCGGTCTGTCGCGCGGGCATGTGGTGCGTAGCCGCCTTTACGCGCTTGACAGCGTGGCGCGCCAGAAGGCGAGCGATATCCGCCGCGCCTCGCTGGTTGGCCCGCTGCGTGGCGGCAGCTCAAGCTTCATCGACAAGGAGCGCCTGCCGAAAGGTTCGCGCGTGATCATGGAGCTGACCGCCGTGCGTCCGCTGGACAGCGGCGCGAAGAAAGTCATCCGCGAATACGAGCCGCCGCTGGCGCCGCCGATGTTCGTGACGCTCGACGGCATCGTGTTCCTGTCCGGAAATACGGATGAATCCGCGACCTTCGAGGCGCAGCTCAACGCGATCCGCGGCAAGGTCGATTCCTCGCTCACGGCGGCTGGAACCGACTTGTCGAAGGCACTGGTGATCTCGGCTTTCATGTCGAAGAAGGTCAACATCGACGCCGGCAGAAAGGCCATCGCGGCGAAGTTCGGCGAGGCGCAATGCCCGATCACGGTCACGACTGTCGAAGGCTATTCGGCCGGCGCGAAGATGATCGAGATCGAAGTGACGGCGCGCGGCTGAGTACCGGCGGCCGGAAGCTCCGGCCGCCGTCGCGTCGTCAGTAGGTTTTGAGCACGTGGCGGGCGATGACCATCTTCATCACCTCGCTCGCGCCTTCGGTGATGCGATAGCTGCGCTGCTGGCGCCAGAACTTCTCGATCGGCAGATCGGTCGTCAGACCGATGCCGCCGTGGATCTGCATGCAGGTGTCGGCCGCGCGGAACGCCATTTCGTCCGCATAGTACTTGCAAAGGTAGGCCTCGGTGCGGGCGTCGACGCCGGCCTCGATCTGGCAGGCGGCGCGATAAACCAGCAGCTTGGCGGTTTCCAGCTCGATGAACATGTCAGCCAGCATCCACTGGATGCCCTGACGCTCCGACAAGGGCTTTCCGAACGTCGAGCGCTGCTTGGCGTATGAGGTCGCCATTTCGAGGCAGCGTTCGGCGACGCCGAGCGCGCGCGCGCCGTGGCTGACGCGGCCGACGCCGAGCCATTTCTGGCCGAGGCGGAAACCGCCGCCCTCGTCGCCGACCATGTTCTTGACCGGGACGCGTACGTTATCGAGGATGATCTCCCACGGCTGGTCGCCCATCATGGTGTTGTAGCGTGCGCCGAGTTTCACTCCCGGCGTGTTGAAGTCGACCAGGAAGCAGGAAATGCCGCCGCGCGACCCCTTCTGGCGATCGGTGGCCGCCATGAGCTGCATGAAGTCGGCCTTGCCGGCGCCGCTGATGAACCGCTTTGTGCCGTTGATGACGTAGTGATCGCCGTCGCGCACCGCCGTCGTGCGCATGCCGCCCGGATCGGAACCGGCGTCCGGCTCGGTCTGGGCGAAGCAGGCGCGCTTCTCGCCGCGCAGCACCGGCATCAGATACTTTTCCTTCAGCTCGCCTTCGAGCGTGTAGAGGATCGCGCGGACGTTCGGACCCAGAATGCCGCTGCCGCGCGCTGGCAGCGCCACCGTGCGGGCGAGTTCCTGCCAGACGATGACGGAGGCCAGCAGGCCCATGCCGCCGCCCCCGAACTCCTCCGGCACGTCCATCTTCCACAGGCCCATTTCCTTGATGCGGGCCTCGAACTTGGTGCGATATTCCGGCTTCAGCTCCTGCCCGTCGCAGGATTCCCGTTCGACCGGAATCATCTCCGTGTCGACAAAGCGGCGCACTTGATCCTTCAGCATGCGGAGTTCTTCGGGAATGGAAAAGTCCATGGCGTTCCTCATTCGAGTTTCGATCGGTCGACGCGTTGGGCGCCGCTGGTTTCACTATCGCAAAGAACAAGCTGGTCCGCCAGTGCGGCCGGACGGCATTGAACAAGCTCAGGAAATCGCTTGGTAAATCCCTGATAACCATTTTTGAAGACCGGGAGTTAAGGCTCGTGGCCTTATCGTGGCCCTATCCGCAGCCTTCGCTGCCCGGAATTCGCCATGCTTCGCCAGATCTACGGCCGGCTGACCCTGATTTCGATGCTGCTCATGGTGGTGGCGATCGTGGCGATCGGTCTGTCGCTGCGCCGCCAGCGGCTCGACACGATCGCGGACGCGACGCGCTCGATAGGCAACGTCGCCACGATGGTGGCCGAGCAGGCGTCGCATTCGGTTCAGTCCATCGACATCGTGCTGCAGGAAGTCGTCGAGCGCGCGGCCGTCCGCCTGCCTGACGACCCGGATGCCTTCGACGATCCGCGCATGAATCATTTCCTGAGCGAGCGCCAGCTGCAATTGCCGCAGGCCGATGTGGTCAGCATCGCCAATCGCAACGGCGACATCGTGGCCTCGACGCGAGGCCCATCGGCGCCGCGCATGAACGTCGCCGACCGAGACTTCTTCCGCCATCATATGTCGACGCGCGACTCCGGTCTCCACATCACCGAACCGCTGGTGGGCAAGCAGTCAGGTCTCGAGACGATCTTTTTCTCGCGTCGCATCGAGGCGGCCGATGGCAGCCTGAAAGGCGTCGCGATCGTGGGTGTGCAGCCGGACTTCTTCCTGCGCACCGGCAATGTGATTTCGTCGATTCCGGGACAGTCGCTGGTGCTGCTGAACTCCGAGGGCGTGGTCTATCTGCGCAAGCCCGATCCGCTCAACCGCACCGGCACACGGATGCCCCTGCCACAGGAATGGCGCGCGCTGATGGCGCAGGGCGGGGGTGTCTACCGATCGGACGGCATCTATTCGTCGACGCCGCGCTGGGTGGCGGTGCGGCCGTTGAAGCAATACAGGCTGGTGGTGAACGTCTCCGTCGTCGAAGCCGTCGCGCTGGAAGGATTTGTGCAGCGCGCCTGGCTGATCATCTCCGTGGCGCTGGGCTCGATGCTCTGCTTCGGGCTGATGTTGCGGCAATTGTTGCAGCAATTCCGCAAGGCGATCGATTCCGACCGTGCCTTGCGCGAGCGTGAATCGCGCCTCGCCTACGTGGCCGAACATGACGGGCTCACCGGGCTCGCCAACAGATCGGCGTTCCTCGATGCGCTGGAAGCCGCGAGCAGCGCGCATCAGCGCGAGGGAGTCGGTCTCTGCGTGCTGCTGATCGACCTCGATCAGTTCAAGGGCATCAACGATTGTTACGGTCATCGCATCGGCGACGATCTCCTG
>CANJEY010000124.1 GCA_947472615.1 Beijerinckiaceae bacterium | reverse complement strand
GTGCGCGACATGTTCGAACAGGCGAAGAAGAACGCGCCCTGCATCATCTTCATCGACGAAATCGACGCGGTCGGCCGCCATCGCGGCGCGGGCCTCGGCGGCGGCAACGACGAACGCGAGCAAACGCTCAACCAGTTGCTCGTCGAGATGGACGGCTTCGAGGCGAACGAAGGCATTATCCTGATCGCCGCCACCAATCGTCCCGACGTTCTCGACCCGGCGCTGCTGCGTCCGGGCCGTTTCGACCGTCAGATCGTTGTGCCGAATCCCGACGTCACCGGCCGCGAGAAGATCCTCAAGGTCCATGTCCGCAAGGTTCCGCTCGCTCCCGACGTCGACCTCAAGGTCGTGGCGCGCGGCACGCCGGGCTTCTCGGGCGCTGATCTGATGAACCTCGTCAATGAAGCGGCCCTGATGGCTGCGCGGCGCGGCAAGCGCATCGTCACCATGAGCGAATTCGAGGACGCGAAAGACAAGATCATGATGGGCGCGGAGCGCCGCACGCTTGTGATGACCGAGCAGGAAAAGCTGCTGACGGCCTATCACGAAGGCGGCCATGCGATCGTGGCGCTCAACGTACCGGCGACCGATCCCGTCCACAAGGCGACGATCATTCCACGCGGCCGCGCGCTCGGAATGGTCATGCAGCTCCCCGAACGCGACAAGCTGTCGATGAGCTACGAGCAGATGACGTCGCGGCTCGCGGTGCTGATGGGTGGCCGCGTCTCCGAGCAGATCATCTTCGGCAAGGACAAGGTGACGTCAGGCGCGCAGTCGGACATCGAACAGGCGACGAAACTCGCCCGCGCGATGGTGACGCGCTGGGGCTTCTCGGACGAACTCGGCACCGTCATGTACGGCGAGAATCAGGAAGAGGTGTTCCTCGGCTATTCGATGGGCCGGCAGCAGAACATTTCCGAAGCGACCTCGCAGAAGATCGATTCCGAAGTCCGTCGTCTTGTCGAAATGGGCCTGAACGAAGCGACGCGCATCATCAACGAGAAGCGCGACGAACTGGAAATCCTCGCCAAGGGCCTGCTCGAATACGAGACCCTATCGGGCGATGAAATCCTCGGCCTCTTCGCCGGCCGTCCGCCGGTCCGCGACACAGGCGACGACACGCCGACGACGCCCCGGCCCTCGCCGGTGCCGTCCGCCGGCAAGCCGAGGCCGAAGCCCGACGCCGGGCTGGAGCCACAGCCGCAGGCCTGATCGGCCCGCTAACAACCTCACGAAGCCCGGCTCCGGCCGGGCTTCTGCTTTCAGGGGATTTTGCGGCAGGATGGCGCCCTGTTGCTGGACAGCCCCTGTTGATTCTGGTATTCGCCCCGCCACGGTGTGACGCGCCGTAAGCGTCACGGTAGCCTATTTCCTCCATCAGAGCCTTCCGGCTCTTCAGACAGGATCACCGCGTGCAAGTTCTCGTCCGCGACAACAATGTCGATCAGGCCCTCAAGGCGCTCAAGAAGAAGATGCAGCGCGAGGGAATCTTCCGCGAGATGAAGCTCCGCGGCCATTACGAAAAGCCCTCCGAGAAGCGCGCCCGCGAGAAGGCCGAGGCCGTCCGCCGCGCCCGCAAGCTCGCCCGCAAGAAGATGCAGCGCGAAGGCCTGCTGCCGATGAAGCCGAAGCCCGTCATGGGCGCGGCCCGCGGATAAGCGGTTTTCCGCCACAAATTCCTGTTCTTGAGAGCGCCCGGCGGCTTCGTCCGGGCGCTTTGTGCGTTTCAAATTAACCAAGCTGAGCTTTGCCCGATTGAAACAGCGTTAATCGAACACTAATGATCGGGTGGTTAGAGGTCGGTTTCGTTTCCAGTCACGCGTTCTAGGCGGCTCTTTTCCGCCGCAGCAGGATCCATCTCGATGACCCAGACGCCTTCGTCGGGCTTCCCGTCTCCTTTCCATGATCGCCGCCGCGGCGTCGCGCTTGCTCTGACGGCGCTCGCCTCGCTGGCTCTGGCTGGCTGCGAAAGCGTCGGCAACGTCAGCCTGCGCAACGCCGGCATCGCCGAGGTTGAGACGCCCGATCCGTCGGCGCAGGTCAACATCGCGTCCCTCACCGAAGTCGTGCAACGGAACCCCAGCGACGCGGGCGCGCTCAACACACGTGGCGCGGCCTATGCGCGCATCGGCCGCTATCAGGAAGCCATCACGGACTTCACCGCCGCGATCCGGCTGCAGCCGGGTCTGGCGTCGGCTCTGACCAACCGCGCGCTCGCTTACCGGCAGACCGGCCGCAACGATGCGGCGCTGCAGGATTTCTCAAAGGCGATCGAAGCCAATCCGAACCACGCGCCAGCCTATCTGGGCCGCGCCAATCTGCTGCGCGCACAAGGCAACCTCGATGGCGCGATGGCCGACCTCAATCAGGCCATCCGGCTCAATCCAGAGGCCGCGCAGGCGTTTCACGCCCGCGGCCTGATACGCCAGCGCGAGGGCGACCACGCGCGCGCCGTCTCGGACTTCGACAACGCCATCGACCGCGATCCATTCGCGGCCGCGCCCTATCTGGCCCGCGGCCAGAGCCTGACCGAAATCGGCAAGTACGATCAGGCGATCGAGGACTTCAACGCCGCGCTGAACGTCGACAACAAGAACCCGGACGGCTGGGCCGGCCTCGGCCTCGCCTACGAGCGCAAGGGCGACCGGGCGAAAGCGGTCGAGAATTACAATCGCGCGATCGTGCTCGATCCTAACAACACTGTCGGCAAGGCTGGTCTTGGGCGTACGGGGCGCGCCTAGCCAGCTGCGCTGGCCGGGAGCGCCACTGTATGTCCGATCTTACACCCCTGAGGCCGCGCCAGCCAGTTCCGCCGCTGGCGTTGCTTCTGGCGGGCGGCGGGCGTTTCGAACTCGCGGCGGAAGCGCCGCGCCTGATGACGTTGGTCGTCTTCTATCGCGGCCTGCACTGTCAGCAGTGCCGGGACTACCTCACCGAACTCGATGCGGCTTTGCCCGACTTCGACAGGATAGGCGTCGGGGTCGTGGCGATTTCGGGCGATGAGGCCGGACGCGCCGAGCGCACCCCGGCGGAGTGGAACCTCCAACAACTTCGGATCGGCTACGGCTTATCGCCGCGTGCGGCGCGCGACTGGGGGCTGTTCCTGACGCACGGCCGGCCGCGCCCGGAAGGTTCCATGCAGGAGCCGCGCTGGTACAGCGAGCCCGGCGTGTTTCTAGTGCGGCCAGACGGCACGCTCTTCTTCTCGGCCGTGCAGAACATGCCGTTCGCGCGCCCCCGCTTCGCCGATATTCTGGCGGGCTTCGATTTCATGTTCGAGCGCGGCTATTTCATCGACAAGGAATGCCCGGCGCGGGGTGAGATCCTGACGCTCGACGAAATTACCTGATCAAACGAAAAGAGCCGCCTTTGCGGGCCGCTCCTTATCTTCGTTGGTCGAGGCAGAAGGCGCTCAGTGCGCCAGCGCCTTGATGATGTTCTCGACCATCTTTTTGGCGTCGGCGAAGAGCATCATCGTGTTGTCCTTGAAGAACAGCTCGTTCTCGACGCCCGCATAGCCGGAGCCCATGCCGCGCTTGATGAACAGAACCGTCTTGGCCCTCTCGACGTCGAGGATTGGCATGCCGTAGATCGCCGACTTCGGATCGGTCTTGGCGGCCGGATTGGTGACGTCGTTGGCGCCGATCACGAAGGCCACGTCGGCCTGCCCGAATTCCGAGTTGATGTCCTCGAGTTCGAACACCTCGTCGTAGGGCACATTGGCTTCCGCCAGCAGCACGTTCATGTGGCCCGGCATGCGGCCCGCGACCGGATGAATGGCGTATTTGACCTCGACGCCTTCCTTCTTGAGGAGGTCGCACATCTCGCGCAGCGCGTGCTGCGCCTGCGCCACCGCCATGCCGTAGCCCGGCACGATGATGACCTTCTGGGCGTTCTTCATGATGTAGGCCGCGTCGTCCGCAGAGCCCTGCTTCACGGGCCGCGTCTCGACCGCGCCGGACGCCGCCTCGGTCTCGCCGCCGAAGCCGCCGAGGATGACCGAGAAGAACGAACGGTTCATGCCCTTGCACATGATGTAGGACAGGATCGCGCCCGAGGAGCCAACCAGCGCGCCGGTGATGATCAGCGCCAGATTGCCGAGCGTGAAGCCGATGCCGGCCGCCGCCCAACCCGAGTACGAGTTCAGCATCGACACCACGACCGGCATGTCCGCGCCGCCGATCGGGATAATCAGCAGCACGCCGAGCGCGAACGACACCAGCGCGATGATCCAGAACAGCGTGTGGCTCGCGGTGCCGACGAAGACGCCGATCAGCACCAGCAGCAGAACCGCGAGGCCGATGTTGATGAGATGACGCTGCGGCAGCATGATCGGCTTGCCGGACATCTTGCCGTCGAGTTTCAGGAACGCGATGACAGAGCCGGTGAACGTGATGGCGCCGATGGCGAGGCCGAGCGACATTTCGACAAGGCTCGCGCCATGGATGTCGTTGGCCGTGCCGATGCCGAAAGCCGCCGGCGCATAGAGTGCGCCCGCCGCCACCAGCACGGCCGCCAGGCCGACCAGCGCGTGGAAGAAGGCCACGAGCTGCGGCATCTCGGTCATCTGCACGGTGCGGGCGCGCCACGCGCCGAAACCGCCGCCGATGGCGATGCCGAGGATCACCAGCAGCCAGCTTGAGAAGCCGGATGGCAGCGCATAGAGCAGCGTCGTCACGACCGCGATGCCCATGCCGATCATGCCGAACAGGTTGCCCTGACGCGACGACGAGGGATGCGACAGGCCGCGCAGGGCCAGAACGAACAGGATGCCGGAAACCAGATAGAGAAGGGCGGCGAGATTGGCGCTCATGTCGGCTCAGCCCTTCTTCTTGTACATCGAGAGCATGCGTTCGGTGACCATGAAGCCGCCGAAGATGTTCACCGAGGCAAGGATCAGAGCGATGAAGCCGAACACGCGAGCCCAGAGCGGGCCGTCGTCGCCGGGCGTCGAGGCGTCCACGCCGACCGACAGAAGTGCGCCCACCACAATGACGGAGGAGACCGCGTTGGTCACCGACATCAGCGGCGTGTGCAGCGCCGGCGTCACCGACCACACGACGTAATAGCCAACAAAGACCGCGAGCACGAAGATCGCAAGGCGGAACACGAAGGGGTCGATCGCCCCGCCCGAGGCCGCGTGCGCTGCGCTTCCGGCCGCTGCCGACAGCGTGTCGGCATAGTTCTGGGCCGCCTTCTGGACCGTGTCGAGAAACTGCTGTGTCGCCTCAGTCGCCATGGAAATCGCCCTCTCTGTTGGGCTGTCTGCTGATCGGGTCCGGGCCTGCGGCTCAGGCCTTCGGCTGGAAGTTCGGGTGCACCACCGCGCCGTCGTGGGTCAGCAGCGTCGCCTTCACGAGTTCATCGTCCCACTTCACGGCCAGACTCTTCTCCTTGTCGATCATCGTCTCGATGAAGGAGAGAAGGTTGCGGGCGTAGAGGCTCGACGAGGTCGCCGGAAGGCGGCCCGGTACGTTGAGGTGGCCGACGATCTTCACGCCATTGTCGGTGACGACAATTTCGCCCGGTTTCGCCATTTCGCAATTGCCGCCGCGTTCGACCGCGAGATCGATGATCACGGATCCGGCGCGCATGGAGCGCACCATGTCGGCGGTGATCAGCTTCGGGGCGGGGCGGCCGGGAATCAGCGCCGTCGTGATGACGATGTCCTGCTTGGCGATGTGGGAGGCGGTGAGCGCCGCCTGTTTCGCCTGATATTCCTTCGACATTTCCTTGGCGTAGCCACCGGCTGTCTGGGCCTGCAGGAATTCCTCGTCCTCGACCGCGAGGAACTTCGCGCCGAGTGATTCGACCTGTTCCTTTGTGGCGGGACGAACGTCGGTGGCGGTGACGCGGCCGCCGAGGCGGCGCGCCGTGGCGATCGCCTGTAGGCCGGCGACTCCGACGCCCATGATGAAGATGTTGGCGGCCGGCACCGTGCCGGCGGCGGTCATCATCATCGGCAGGGCGCGGCCGTATTCGGCGGCTCCGTCGATGACGGCGCGATAGCCGGCGATGTTGGCCTGCGAGGACAGCACATCCATCACTTGCGCGCGGGTGATGCGCGGCATGAACTCCATCGCGAAGGCCGAAACCCCGGCGTCCGCCAGCGCCTTCAGCGCCGCGTCCTGCCCGTAGGGGTCCATGATGGCGATGGCCAGCGCGCCCTGCTTCACGCCCGCCAGAGTGGCGACGTCGGGGCGGCGCACGCTCAGCACGATGTCGGCGTCGGCGACGGTGGCGGCGGTCGAATCGGCGAGCGTCGCGCCGGCGGCGGCATAGTCCGCGTCAGGCATGCCGGACGTCGCGCCGGCGCCCTTCTGGACGACGACGTCGGCGCCGAGCGCGATGAATTTCTTGACCGTCTCGGGCGTTGCGGCGACGCGCGTTTCCGTGGCGTCGGTTTCGGCTGGAACCGCTATGCGCATGAAGTGCTCCGATGAGACCGGCGGCGGAATGCCGCGCGCAAAGGCGCGACGGCTGCCAATGAGGATCGGAGACCGAACCGGGCAGTCCCGATTCGGTCCGCCCGTTTGAAATGTCTAGAGAAGCGTGACGGCCATGAAGACCAGAAGCAGCACGCAGAAGATGGTGCCGTACTTCGTCAGCTTGATGAACAGTTGGTAGGTGCGCTCGTGCTCCGCATAGTCCATATCCGGATGCCCGCCCGCAGCAGTGTGATTGTCAGCCATTTCAATCCCTGTCGGTAATCGGCGTAAGTCTCGCTTAGCCGAAACCGTGGCGCGGGGCAACCGGGACGCCGCGCCGCACCTTGGGGCTGACGGGGTCAGATGCTGCTGGAATGGCCCAGAAGGGTCAGCCATTCGGGTGCGCCGGGATACATCATCAGGCCTGCGATCGCCGCCGCGACCCCGTAGGGAACCTGCAGGGATTCGTCGTGCAGCCGCACCAGCCAATGGCGCGCCGACAGCGCCGGCGATAGCGGTCGGGCGCGCCAACGCTCGAGCAGCTGCGACAGGAGCAGGCCGCCCGCCACCGCCGCAAGGGCGAAATCGATCAGGTGATCCCAGCCGATCCAGATCGACAACGCGGCCACAATTTTCGCGTCGCCGCTCGAAATCCAGCCGAAACAGAACAGCGCGAACGTCACCAGCAACACCGCCAGCCCGCAGGACAGGCCCGACGCCATGTGCAGGAACGGCGCGGGGGCCGCCAGACAGGCGATCACATAGCCCAGCGCCAGCAGGAGCGAGACACGGCTGGCGCTGCGCGGCGACACCAGTTCCGCCGAAACGGAATAGGTGGCGAATAGCGGAAAGGCCAGGAGAGAGGCAAGATTGTACGCCATCGGGAACTGATCCAACCCTTATCGATGGGTTAAAAATATCCCGAACATCTTGCGCGACTCTTATGCCAACCTGCGCTGTCGGGTTAATTTTGATTTACCGTAGTGATTACTGATATTTCAATGGGTTATTGCTGTGTAAAACTTTTGTGAGCGGCCCCGATGGCTTCAATGCGAGGCGGCTTCGTCACATTACGTTAGGAAAGCGCGGCGCGGTGAAACGCCGTTTCAATCGGTCAGACCAGCCGCGGCGAGCGCCCGCGATTGCCGGGCCGCCACACCCGCCACATCGAACGCATCGCCGATCGCGTCATTGAAAAGACGAAAGAAATTCAGCCGCGCGTCGAGATGCAGGAAGACGCCGCCGAGCCCGATGGCGGCCCGGTCCATGAACACGAACTCGCGCGGCACCCGCACCGGCCCCTTCTGTTTCAGCGCCTGATGAACCGTAAACGCCTCGCGCCGCCCGTATGTCGCCGGGGACACGCCGTCGGCGATCGTCCGCACGCGGTCGTCGAGCAATGGCCCGTAGATGAACCTCGCCCAGATGTTGAGGACGTCGATCAGATCCTTGCGCAATCCCTTGAAGCCCCACGTCTCGTAGGCGTGGACGATGCGGCTCATGTCGTCTGTGCGCAGACCTTCGTAGAGATCGACGACGCCGGCCACGAAGTTGGGCGGGAAGATGCGAACGCAGCCGTAGTCCAGCAGGTTCACGCCGCGCGCCTGATCGCCCTCGGTGAAGATCGTGTAATTGCCCAGATGCGGATCGCCGTGGATAACCCCGTGGCGGATGAACGGCAGCCACCAGGCGCGAAACATCGCGGTTGCGATGCGGTTGCGCGTCTCCTGATCCTCGCCCTTGAATGACAGCAGATGGCGGCCGTCGAGCCAGTCCAGCGTCAGCAGACGGCCGGTCGACAATTCGGGGCGGACGCCTGGCACGCGGATTTCATCGACGCCTTCCAGCATATGCGCATAGAGAGCAGCGTTCTTCGCTTCGCGCCGGTAGTCGAGTTCCTCGCGCACGCGCGCGCCGATTTCGCGGGCGATTTCCTGCGTGTCGATGGCGGGATCCATGCGGCGATGCAGGGCGAAAAGCACGTTCAGCTGCGACAGGTCTGCTTCAACCGCTGACGCCATGTCGGGATATTGCAGCTTGCAGGCAAGCGGCCTGCCATCGAGCGATGTCGCGCGATGGACCTGCCCCAGCGAGGCGGCGGCAGCGGGCTTCAGGTCGAAATCGTGAAAGCGCGCGCGCCAGTCGGTTCCGAGTTCCGCCTGCATGCGGCGGCGCACGAAGGCCGCCCCCATTGGGGGGGCGTTCGACTGCAGCTTCTGCAACTCCTCGGCGTATTCGGGCGGAAGCACATCGGGAATCGTCGCCATCATCTGGGCGACCTTCATCAGCGGGCCTTTGAGGCCGCCGAGCGCGCGGCCGAGCGCCGCCGCATTGCCGTCCTGTCCGCCGAGCAGGCGCGAACCCGCGATGCGCGCCGCGACTCCGCCGACATTGACACCGACGCGCGCATAGCGCGCCGCCCGCGCCGACAGCCTGTTCGCCTCTTCGTCGTTTGAACTCATACGGCTCCGCCTTGTCCGTCGACACCTAATGCGCAAGCGGCGATTGTCCAGACGCTGTCCGCGCCCCGACGGTCACGAGACGGATTCCACTTACGGGCAAAACCCGTTAGCATCGGCGCGGAACAAGGGAGGACTTCATGCGCACGATCCGTTCATCCGCCTGGCGCGGCGCAGTCGCGGCCGCGAGCTTCGCAGCCGCAGCGCTGGCGCAGACCGGCGCATTTGCGCAATCGCCGCCCAAAACCGTCGCAGAAATCGCCAATTACAAGGGCGCCGACCGGCAGATGATTTTCGTCGAGGGCGCCAAGAAGGAAGGCCGCTTGCTGCTCTACGCCATCGGCACGCAGGCTGACCCTGTCTACAAGGCGTTCAACGAGAAGTATCCGTTCCTGCGCATCGAGACGAAGCGCAACGACACGGCGGTGATGACGCGCCTGATGATGGAGGAAGCCTCAGCCGGCGCGTTCAACGTCGACGCCATCGAGCTCACTGCCGGCGGCCTTTATCCGCTGCGCGACGCGGGCCTGCTGCAGCCCTACTGGTCGCCCGAACTGGCCGCCTATCGCAAGGACGCCATCGAGCCCGGCAATCATTGGGTGATCGACTACGAGAGCTATCTGAGCCTTGGCTACAACACGAACCTCGTTTCCGAAGCCGATGCGCCGAAGACGCTCGACGATCTGCTCGATCCGAAATGGCAAGGCAAGATGGCGCTGCCCGGCACCTCGACGCTGGCGAACTGGCTCGGCTCTGTGCTGAAGCAGAAGGACGAGGCCTTCGTGCGCCGGCTCGGCCAGCAAAAAATGCGCGTCTACGAAGTCTCGGCGCGCGCCGTCGCCAATCTGGTGATCTCGGGCGAGGCGGCTCTGTCGCCAGCGATCTTCAACTCGCATGTGGCCAACAGCCGCGAAACCGGCGCGCCGATCGCGTGGCGCGCGCTTGGCGGCGTCTATCCGACGACCGACGGCGCGGTGATCGCCGCCCATGCGCCGCATCCATTCGCGGCGATGCTGTTCATTGATTTCGTGCTGTCGGTCGAGGGCCAGAAAATCTTTCAGAAACTCGGCTATTCCACCGCCCGCACCGATCTGCAGAACGGCGACAAACCGTCGACGATCTACTACCTCGCCGACGAGCCTGACTACATCGCGAACTACGAGAAATGGATCGCGCTCGCCCGCTCGGCGTTCGGCGGCGGGAAGTAAAAAATAAAGCTAAGCAAATTCAAATATTTCTGTAGAAGTACGAAGCCGTCCCGCTCGGAACGAATTTTTTTCGGAAAAAAGTCTTGCGCTGAATGAAAACCGGTTATCAAATGAGGATGTTTTCCTTCTGCGAGTATTGTCGTGCGTGTATTTCGAACTCCCGCTGGCGGGCAACTCAAGCCAGTCACCATTGCAATTATCAACAAGTCGACGTTGGACCTTGGCGTTCCTCTTGGCAAAATGGTGGCCGCCCTTCAAAAGTGCTATAATCAGCACTTCTTTCCTGTCTGGGGCTTTCCGATAAAGCTTATTGTTCGACAACGAGCTCGGCTTTCAGACTGGCAACTGATCTTTTTCGACGACGCCCACGAGGCCGCGTACCTTGGCTATCATGAACTGACGCGAAACGGGCGTCCGATTGCGTCCGTGTTCGTGCGCCCCATCATTTCTGACAAGGGTTCGGTGAGCGCGACCGCTTGCCACGAATTGTTCGAGATGGCGATCGATCCCCTCACCACGCTATGGGCGGAAGGTCGAAGAAAGGTACTCTACGCCTATGAAACCTGCGATCCGGTCGAGGAGGATATATTCCTCGTCGATGGCGTCCAGATGTCGAACTTCATCTACCCGACGTGGTTCGAACCATTCGCCCATCCCGCCGGAACGAAATTCGATCATCTTGGAAAGTTGAAGCGACCTTTCAGCCTGCGTCCTGGCGGCTACATGATTGTGAAGAAGCGCGGCCGGGTTTCGGAAAAGTGCGGCTCCAAGGCAAAGGAAAAGCGGTTCCGGAGAGAAGACCGCACAAACCATCGCAGCGAGTACCGCAAAAGCCATGGAGAACG